>SLQK01000354.1 GCA_007131525.1 Nitriliruptoraceae bacterium
GCGCATGCGCCCCGTCGTCGTGTCCCACTCGTACTTGTTGCGCGACCCCTTGGGGATCTCGACGAAGATGTCGATGACGTCGCTCACGATGCGCTCACTTCGCAGTCGGCGTTCGGCTCGCGCGGGAGGGCAGGTCGGTGCGGGGCTCCGCGCCACGTCACCGCGCGAGGCGTAAGCCTAGCGGCTCACGCGGGAGGGGTTGAGCCAGAGGAGGCTCAGCCCCCTACGGCGGTGGCTCCGCCGGCGGTCGGCCGGACTCGGGCCCACCGCTCGACGGCCCGCCTGGTGACGGTGGCGGTGGTGAACGCGCCGAGGTGCACCTGCTCGAGTTTCTCACGGAGGTTGCGCCACGTCTCGCCGGTGCGGGTCTCAGCGATGCGGGTGGCCAGCACAGGGTCACGTGCGCGCGGATGCGGGCCTCCAGCCGGTGGTAGACCGGTCGCAGGTCGAGGGTGTGCTTCCTCTCCCGCGAGCCGGCTTCGGCCTCGGCGAGCTGCTTGTAGCCCAGCGCCACATCCTCTGCCGTGCGGCTCGGGTCGGAGGGGGCAAGCAGATACTTGCCGTCGAGCTTGGCCTCGGCGTTGATGGCGGCCCGGTCGAGGCGCAGCAGCCCGCCGGCAGTCACTCGCGGGTAGTGGTGCAGTCCCGTCCGTAGCCCTGTGGCCCGCCTGAGGTTGCGGGCGGCTCAGGCACCACCTTGACCTTGACCGGGGTGGCTGCCGTCCGAGGGCAGGCCTTGACCTTGACCGGGATGGCTGCCGTCCGACGGCAGGCCTTGACCCTGACCGGGGTGGTCGCCGACGGAGGCGTCGTCGTCGCCTGCGTCTGCGGTATGCGCGTCACCGATTTCGTCATTGCCGTCGTCGCCCTCGTCAGGCTGCGCAGGACTGTCAACGACGTCGTCAGCCTCAGGTTCGTCATCGTCGGACGGCTCAAGACTCTCAACGACGTCGTCAGCCTCAGGTTCGTCATCGTCGGACGGCTCAAGACTCTCAACGACGGCGTCGGCTTCGGGGCCGTCCCCGGCTTCGACGTCATCCGCGCCGCCGCCATCGCCGGTCTCGTCGGTGTCAGCCGTCGACGGGTCGTCATCGACGTCGAGGTCCTCGTCCGCTGCTGGGTCCGCTTCGAGCAGCGGTTGCTCGAACTCCACCCGGGGGCTGTCGCCCCACGCGCGGATGCCGAACACGCCCCCGTCCTCACCGAGCTGCGCGTCGTCCTCCGCGGAGGTGCCCATCTCGTAGTGGAGATGCTGCACGCCATCGACGTAGAGCGAGATGAAGCCATTGGCGACCGAGGCCTTGAGGTCGCTGGGATGGGCGGGATCGAATCCCTCGGGGAACGGCGTGTGCTGTGGGGTCCGCCGCCAGTCGTGCGCGCCGCGTTCGTCCCAGGTGCGGATGACGAACTCGCCGTTGCCGAAGCCTGGGTCGATCTGCAGGGTGTAGCCGGTACCGATGCGGTCATCAGGCTGGGGCGCCCCGTAGGTGATTGCCCATCCCTTGCCTGGTCCGCGATCACCCTCGAACGTCGCGTTGTGCAGGCTCAACGAGCCTTTGGTGATGAGCTCGCCGTCCCCCGCGAACAACTGGCGACCAGCGTCGCGGTTGCCGTTCTGCAGCTGGTAGACGTAGCGACCGTCGTCGTCCTCGAACACGTCGGTGAGCTCAGGGCCTTGCTCCGCGTCCTCGTCGCTCGAGTCATCGTCCGCGTCGTCGGCAGGCCAGTCAGCGGTGACGCTCGTGCCATGGTTGCGGTCAGGGCCAGTCCAGACGAGCGCGACCGTGGCGGGGCCCTCGTCCCAGTAGGAGGCGCCTGATCCGTTCGCGAACGGGAGGTCGACGACCGTCTGCCCCGCCGGCACGGTGACGGGCTCGGGGCTCCAGTTGATCCGGGAGTTGTTGATCCGAAGGGTGTACTCCACTGGGCGGTCATTGGGATTGTCGATGACGGCTTGCAGGCCGCCATCGCCATCGGGGACGACCTGCAGCGTCAGGTCATCGAGTGGTGCCGCCTCTGTCTCGCCGTCGTCAGAGTCGTCGCCGTCACCGGAGCCGCCGTCATCTTCGCTGGCGTTGCCGTCGTCGGAGCCGCCGTCCCCGGAGCTCTCACTGCTGTCGCCCGAGCCTTCGTCGCCTTCGGAACCCTCGTCGGAGTCGTCGCCGCCGTCGGAGCCGCCCTCGTCGGAGTCGTCGCCGCCGTCGGAGCCGCCCTCGTCGGTGTCGTCGCCGCCGGAACCGCCGCTACCTGTGTCTTCGCCGCCGCCGGAACCGTCGCCACCGGAGCCGCCGCCACCGGAGCCGCCGTCTGTGTCCTCGCCGCCGCCGGAACCGTCGCCACCGGAGCCGCCGTCTGTGTCCTCGCCGTCGTCGGAGCCGCCGTCTACGTCCTCACCGTCGCCGAAGCCGCCGTCGTCGGAGCCGCCGTCTACGTCCTCACCGTCGCCGAAGCCGCCGTCATCGGTGTCGTCGCCGGGGCCCTCACCGCTGTCGTCCGAGCCTTCGTCTCCGTCGGAACCCTCAACGTCGTCGCCAC
>SLQK01000256.1 GCA_007131525.1 Nitriliruptoraceae bacterium
AGCCCGACCACATCATCGACCGGATCGTGGAGGGCAAGGTCAAGAAGGTCTACGAGGACTGGGTCCTGCTCAACCAGCCCTTCGTCCTCGACCCCGACAAGACCGTCGCCCAGGCGATCAGCGAGGTCCAGGCGATCGTCGGCGAGAAGCTCGAGATCGCCCGCTTCGCGCGGTTCGAGGTCGGCGCCTGAGCGCCGACCCCGGGCGACGGATCGATCCGGGCCCGCCCCCGTGGGGGCGGGCCCGTCACGTGACGGCGCTAGGCTCGCAGGCAGCGGGCGACCAGGGGTGCGCGATGCCACCGGGGCCCGAGCGAACGTGGCCCAGCAGACTCGGACCGACGAGGTAGAGCGTGACCGACAGGACCCCACTGCGCCGGGTGCTGCTCAAGCTGTCCGGGGAGGCGTTCTCCGACCCCGAGGTCAAGGGTGGCATCGACCCCCGGATCGTGCGGCAGGTGGCGCGGGAGATCGGCGAGCTCCAGGCCAGCGATGGCACGGAGATCGGGGTCGTCGTCGGTGGCGGCAACATCTTCCGGGGCAACGCGCCGGCGGCCGCCGGCATGGACAGGTCCTCCGCCGACCACATGGGGATGCTGGCGACGGTCATCAACGCCCTCGCGCTCCAGGACGCCTTGGAGAAGGAGGGCGTGGAGACCAGGGTCCAGACGGCCGTGGCGATGCAGGAGCTCGCCGAGCCCTACATCCGGCGGCGGGCGGTCCGCCACCTCGAGAAGGGCCGGGTGGTGATCTTCGCCGCCGGCCTCGGGGTGCCCTACTTCACCACCGACACCACCGCCGCGCAGCGCGCCCTGGAGATCGGTGCGGACGCGATCCTCAAGGGCACCCAGGTCGACGGGGTCTACGACCGTGACCCCATGAAGGACCAGGACGCGGTGCGCTACGAGGTGATCGACTTCCTGGCCGTCCTGAACCAGGGTCTGAAGGTCATGGATGCCACGGCGATCTCGCTCTGCATGGACAACAAGCTGCCCATCGTCGTGTTCGAGCTGCTGCGTGAGGGCAACATCGGCCGGGTCGTCAGAGGCGAGCCGGTGGGCACCCTCGTCCGAGCGGAACCGGTCGCCAGCGACTGACCCGTCCACCCGTGCCGCCGGCGGGCAGCCGCGGTCGGGCGCCACCATCCGAGGAACCACCCACGACCACCGATGCCGGCGAGGCCGGCTCGCCCGAGGAGGATGCGATGAGCCTCGATGAGATCCTGCGCGACGCCGGCCACCGGATGGATCAGGCCGTCGAGAAGGTGAGCGAGGACTTCGCCGGGATCCGGACCGGTCGGGCCAACCCGCAGCTGCTCAACCGCATCACGGTGGAGTACTACGGCTCGCCCACCCCGTTGCAGCAGCTCGCGAACTTCTCCGTGCCCGAACCCCGGATGCTGATCATCAACCCCTTCGACAAGGGGTCGGTGAACGCCATCGAGAAGGCGATCCGGGAGTCCGACCTGGGGCTCAACCCCGCCAACGACGGGACGACGATCCGCTGCGTCTTCCCCGAGCTGACCCAGGAGCGGCGCAAGGAGTACATCAAGCTCGCCAAGCACGCCGCCGAGGACGGCCGGGTCGCCGTCCGCAACGTGCGACGCAGCGCCCGGGACGCGATGCAGAAGCTCGAGGACGACGGGGACGTCGGTGCCGACGAGCGCGAGCGCTACGCCAAGAAGCTGGAGTCGGTCACCGCCGAGCACGTCGGCCGGATCGACAAGGCGCTGGAGACCAAGGAGCAGGAGCTCAGCGAGGTCTGACGCGGTGCCGCCGCGACCCCCGAGCGCCCTCGTGGACCACTCCGACGCCTCCGGCCCGAAGAGCCAGCCTCGCGGCATGGTCGGCGGCCGCAACCTCCCCGTGGCCATCGCCGTCGGGGTGGTGCTCGCCTCGGCGTTCCTCGGCTCCCTGTTCTGGCGGCTCGAGGCCTTCACGGCCGTCATCGTCGTGCTGGTCGCCATCGCCAGCGTCGAGGTGGCCCGGGTCCTGGCCTCCGTGGGGGTGCGGGTGCTGACCGTCCCACTGCTCCTCGGCGTGGTCATCAGCGTCGGCGGTGGGATGTGGCTCGGTGCCGCCGGTCAGGCGCTCGGTCTGGCGGTGCTGCTCCTGACGGCCTTCCTGTGGCTGCTGGTCGACCGCGATCGCGTCGCGGTCACCGCGACCCTCGGCACGACGGCGTTCTTCGGGCTGTGGATCGGGCTGTTCGCCTCCTACGCCCCACGTCTGGCGGACCGTGCGGAGGGTCCCGTGGTCGTGCTGGCCGTGATCGGTGCGGTGATCCTGACCGACATCGGTGGCTACGCCTTCGGGGTCCCCTTCGGCCGCCACAAGGTCGTGCCGAGCATCAGTCCGGGCAAGTCATGGGAGGGGCTGCTCGGTGGGCTCGCGGTCGCGGCGCTGCTGGCGGTCCTGGTCCTGCCCCGTCTCGGGGACACCTTCACACCCGTCTCGGCGGCCGTGGTGGCCCTGACCGCCGGAGCTGCGGGGTTCATCGGTGACCTCGTGCAGTCGATGGTCAA
>SLQK01000281.1 GCA_007131525.1 Nitriliruptoraceae bacterium
GCCACGTACCGACGATGGCAGGTGTCACGGGGGTCGCAGGCCGAGGCTCGCGGCGACCGGGACACCGGGGCCGCGTCCGATCGAGGCCCCCGTGGCCCTGCTTGGATGATAACTCTGCGTGACGCAGGAGCTACGGGTCGCCGACCGCCAGCCGCACGGTCGATCGGGCGAGCGGTGACGGACGTGGATGGGACGGGAGGGAGGGGACGGTGGACGGACAGGAACGTGACCTCGTGGTGCTGCACGTGGCCTTCGCCGTGGTCGCCGCGCTCGTGCTCCTGGTGCCCGGGCAGCTGGCACAGGGCTGGCGGATCTGGATCCTGCTGATCGGCTACAACGTCGCCACCCTGGGCGTGGTGCTGATACGCGGACACGACGCCTGGCTGCGCGCCTGGTGGTTCGCTGCGGTGACGAGCGTGTTCCAGGTGGTGCCGGATGCGTTCCTCGTGGCGGGGCTCGGCACGCTCACCTTCCCGGCGGACGGCGCCCCGAACCTGGGCCCCGTGACCGCCTCGATGGCCCTGATGTGGACGATCCCGCTGGTCCTGATCGTGTCCGCGGCGGACTCGGCGACGCGACGCAGAGGTGCGGTGGTCGGTTGGGTGACGGCGGTCCTGACCGCAGGGGTGGTGTTCGTCGGTGCGGAGGCGCTGCTCCCACCCCTGGGTATCTGGGAGCCGGTGGGCGTGACCACGATCGGCGGCTGGCTCGCGCCCTACGTGCTCCCGCCGGAGCTCCTGCTCGGGGCAGCAGCCTGGTGGGGCGTGCAGGTCACCCGGGAACGGCACCCCCTGCTGGTCGTCCCGGTAGGGGCGTTGGTCAGCCTGCTGTACACGGGCGCGCTGGCCGCGAGCTGGCTGCTGCTGGAGCGCGGGCTGCTGGCCTGACCACGGTCTGCGCGGGCACCAGCAGCTCCCGGGTGGTCGCGAGCGCCGCGGGCGGACACCCACGGCCGGGCCCCGACGGCCCCGCGGGTAGCCTCGCGGGTCACGGACCCCGTCCCCGACCGCTGCTGGAGCACCGCGCGTGGCCGAGTACTGCTACGTCATGAAGGGCCTCACCAAGACCGTCCCCGGCGGCAAGGAGGTCCTGTCCAACATCTGGCTGTCGTTCTTCCCCGGCGCCAAGATCGGCGTGATCGGTCCGAACGGTGCCGGCAAGTCGACCCTGCTGAAGATCATGGCCGGGGTCGACACCTCCTTCGAGGGCGAGGCGTGGCCGGCCAAGGGCATGACCGTCGGTTTCCTGCCCCAGGAACCGGAGCTCGACCCGGAACGATCGGTCCGCGACAACGTGCTGGCGGGGCTCGGCGAGGTCGCCGGGCTGGTACCTCGCTACAACGAGCTGGCCGCCAAGCTCGGCGAGCCCCTCGATGACGACGAGCTGCAGCGCGTCTACGAGGAGATGGCCGAGGTCCAGGACGCCATCGACGCGGCCGACGCCTGGGACCTCGACCGCACCATCGAGGTGGCGATGGATGCGCTGCGCGTCCCCGACGCCGATGACCCGGCGACGCTGTCCGGCGGGGAGAAGCGGCGCGCCGCACTGTGCCGGCTGCTGCTGTCCAAGCCCGACATCCTCCTCCTCGACGAGCCCACGAACCACCTCGATGCGGAGTCCGTGGCCTGGCTCCAGCGCACGCTGAAGGACTACGCCGGGATGGTGGTCTCGATCACCCACGATCGCTACTTCCTCGACGAGGTGGCCGAGTGGATCCTCGAGCTCGACCGCGGCAAGGGCTACCCCTACCAGGGCAACTACTCCGGGTGGCTCGAGCAGAAGCGCGAGCGGCTCCGCCAGGAGGAGCGGGAGGAGTCGGCCCAGCAGCGCCAGCTCGCCGAGGAGGCCGACTGGGTCAAGCGCTCGCCCGAGGGACGGCGTACGAAGGCGAAGGCCCGCATCCAGGCCTACGAGAGCCTGCTGAACCGGGAACGCCCCAAGCAGGTCACCAAGCCGACGATCATGATCCCCGACGGCCCGCGGCTCGGGAACGTGGTCGTCGAGGCGGAGGGGGTCCTGAAGGGCTTCGGCGACAAGCTGCTGTACGAGGACCTCAGCTTCTCGCTGCCACCCGGCGGGATCGTCGGGATCATCGGACCGAACGGTGCCGGCAAGACCACGCTGTTCAAGATGATCGTGACGGCCGCCGGGCAGGCTGGACTGCTCGATGGTCCGGAGGAGCCGGACGAGGGGTCCGTGCGCGTCGGCGACACGGTGGTGCTGTCCTACGTGGACCAGTCCCGTGCCGCGCTCGATCCGAGCCTGAGCGTGTTCGAGGAGATCACCGGCGGGGTCGACTGGGTGCAGCTGGGCCGCACGGAGATGGCCTCCCGCGCCTACGTCGCCGCCTTCGGGTTCAAGGGTGGTGAGCAGCAGAAGGAGGTCGGCAAGTGCTCCGGTGGGGAGCGCAACCGCATCCACCTCGCGAAGCTGCTCCAGAACGAGGCCAACCTGCTGCTGCTCGACGAGCCCACCAACGACCTGGACGTCGACACCCTGCGGGCGCTGGAGGAGGC
>SLQK01000340.1 GCA_007131525.1 Nitriliruptoraceae bacterium
CCTGGTGGCCGGGACCGGCGCCGCCCCGCGGTCACCCGCCCAGCTCCCCCGGCCGCCGGGCCGGCGAAGCGGCCGCCGGGCCGGCGAGGTCATGGCCGCCCCGTGGAGCCCGTACCGTTCCGGTGCAGCAGCCGAGGAGGCGAGATGTCCACCGAGCCGGAGCCCACGGTCGACAGCACGGCAGCCACGATCACCGTCTACTGGCGTCCTGGCTGCGGGTTCTGCCGCCGGCTGCTGCGATGGCTCGACCGCGCCGAGGTGCCCACGACCCGCCACAACATCTGGGAGGACCCGAAGGCCGCGGCCGCGGTGCGGGCGATCACCGGCGGCGACGAGACGGTACCGACGGTCACCATCGGCGAGCAGGCGCTCATCAACCCCTCCCCGCGGAGGTTGCGGGCCGAGATCGCGGAGCACGCGCCCGGGTTGCTCCCCGAGGCGGCCGCGACCCCGCGACGCTGGGGGCAGCGGGCCTCCGGCGCAGACACCGACACGCGCGCAGGCGCCGACACGCGCGCAGACACCGACCCCGACACGCGCGCAGGCGCGGAGGACGGCTGAGTGGCGGCGCCCGTGCCCACACGCCACGCCGGCCCATCCCGGCGCCGCGCCAGCGGCTGGGTCCCCGACCAGCACGGCGCGTGGGCGATGCTCACCCTGCCGGTGGTCGCCGGGGTGTGGCTGGGCGGTCCGGGCTTGGTCCACCTGGCGCTCGGGGCCTTCTGGTTGGTCGGCTACCTCGCCTTCTACGCGGCCGGTCGGTGGCTGCGCTCGCGGCGACGGCGCCGCGAGCTCCCACCCGTGCTCGCCTACGGGACCGCAACCCTGCCGCTGGGGCTGCTCACCCTGCTGCTCGCACCCCAACTGCTGCGCTGGGTGCCGATCTACCTGCCGTTGCTGGCGGTCAGCTTGTGGCTCACCGCCCGCGGGGCGGAACGCTCCCTGGCCAACGACGCGGTGACGGTCGTGGCGGCCTGCCTGATGACCCCGGTCGCCGTCGACGCCGTCGGCGGCGCCGAGTGGGGCCCGGTCTGGGTGGCCTTCGGGGTGCTCCTCGCCTACTTCCTCGGCACCGTGCTGTACGTGAAGACGATGATCCGGGAGCGGGGCCGCCGTGGCTACGTGCGCGCCTCCGTGCTCTACCACCTCGCCGGGACGGCGGCGGCGGCGGGCCTGGCGGCGACCGGGTGGCAGTCCTGGTGGCTGATGGCACTGTGGGCCCTGCTGGCGGGCCGGGCGGCACTGGGTCCCGCGCTGAACCGCCGGCGGTCCCGGCCCCTGCGACCGGTGGTGGTGGGCGTCGGCGAGATCGTGGCCTCGCTGCTGCTGACGGTCGTGGTCCTGGCCGGTCTGCCCCTGGACTGAGTCCGCGCCCGCGGCATCTCGACCTGCCACCGGGGCACCGGCGGGCCTCGTAGGCTGCTGTGCGCATGCCACACCGACGCCGATCCCGGGCACAGCGAGGAGGAGGAGGGCCGGTGCTCCCCCCGCGATGGATCCGCCGGACGGTGCTCGCGCCGCTCGTCCCCGCGCTGACGGTGCTGCTGCTGGTGTCCCTGCCGGTCACGCTGTTGGTCGCAGCCGTCGCGTCGACCTTCGTGCCGGGTCGGTTGCGGGGCCTGCGGGTCCTCTACTTCCTGCTCCTTTACCTGATCGCGGGGAGCCTCGCCATCCTGTGGCTGTTCCTCCTGTGGGTCGCCAGCGGGTTCGGGCGCCGGATCGACGAGCCGGCCTGGCAGGATCGCCACTACGCGCTGATGCGCACCTACCTCCTCGTGCTGATCCGCGGTGGGACCCGGGTGTTCCGGGTCGGGTTCGACGTCGACGCCGAGGAGCTGCGCCGGGTCGACGACGCGATCGACCAGCCGGTGCTCGTGTTCAGCCGCCACGCCGGCATCGGCGACTCCTTCCTCCTGGTCCACGCCGTCCTGCAGAGCGGGCGGCGGCCCCGGATCGTGCTGAAGAGCGTGCTGCAGTGGGAGCCGGTGATCGACATCGGACTGAACCGCGTCCCCCGGTTCTTCGTGGAGCGCGGAGCACCGCGGGGCACCGGCACCAGGGCCGTTCGGGAACTGGCCACCACGATGGGGCCGCGGGACGCGCTCATCATCTTCCCCGAGGGGCAGAACTACACCGACCAGCGGCGCCTGCTGTCCATCGACAAGCTCGAGGAGCAGGGGCGACACGCCGAAGCCGAGGCCGCCCGCGAGATGCGCCACGTGCTCACCCCGCGCTCCGGTGGCGCGATCGCGGCCCTGGAGGGGGCTCCTGCCGCCGACGTGGCCTTCGTCGCGCACGCCGGGCTCGAGCACTTCAGCTCGGCCGTGGACCTGTGGCGGGGCATCCCGCTGGACAGCGACCTGGCCGTCAAGGCCTGGCGCGTACCCCGAGACGAGGTCCCGCGGGCGCGGGAGGCCCAGGACGCCTGGTTGCAGTGGTGGTGGCGCCGGATCGACGCCTGGCTCATCGACCACTACGGCGAGGAGGCCGTGCCGGACGCG
>SLQK01000174.1 GCA_007131525.1 Nitriliruptoraceae bacterium
CCTGCTGGCGGTGGCGATCAACCTGGTCCTGGTCTGGCTCGTGAACGTCGCGCCGGGCTGGGAGGTCCTGCCCTTCCTGACCGAGGACTTCACCCGGGTGGTGGGGTTCGTCAACCTGTCGCTGCTGGTCGGGGCTGCCGTCAACCTGGCGTACGTGGTCGCGGACCCGGCGTGGGCCAAGCGGCTGGGCGACGCCGTCACGGCGGCGATCGCGCTGGGCGTGCTGCTGCAACTCCTCGCGGTGTTCCCCTTCGACCTCGGTGCGGGCCGGGCTGGCTGGGAGACGGCGCTCAGGACGCTGCTCGCCCTGGCTGCCGTCGGCACGGCGATCGCGATCATCGCCTCCCTCGCACAGCTGCTCAGCTCGGTCATCGACGGGCCCGGGGATCGGTCCCAGCCGTCGTCGGGCGACGCGCCACCAGCATGAGCTCGTGATCCTCCACCGACGGGGGCTCCAGCCGCCAGTCGCCGGCGCCGCCGGCCCAGACCGCCTCCACCTCGAAGCCGACCGACTCCGCCAGGGTGCGCAGGCCGTCGGGGAGGTGGTAGTGCTCCCGCAGCTCCACCACGCTGCCGTCACCGAGCTCGTAGGGCGAGGTCTCGGTGAGCGTGAGCAGGTCCACTCGTCCCGTGGGTTCCCCGCGCTGCCAGGCGGTCAGGAGCCGCGCTGCGTTCAGCCCGGTCAGGACCAACCGGCCACCGGGGCGCAGCGTGCGGTGGATCGAGGCGAGCACGGCCCGGTCGTGGTCCAGCGGCTCGACCCCGTCGGCCACCAGGCAGCACGCCCCCTCGCACAGGCACAGGGCGACGTCGAAGGCACCGAGGTGGTCGGGGAGGTCCCGAGCGTCAGCGACGAGCAGGTCGAGCGCGACACCCGCCGCCGCGGCACGGGCCGCCGCGCGCTCGAGCATCTCGGGTGACAGGTCGACCCCGGTGACCTGGAGCCCGAGGGCGGCCAGCGGCACGGCGTGCCGTCCGGTGCCGCAGCCGACGTCGAGCAGCCGCTGCCCGGGCTGCAGCTCGAGCAGCGAGGTGAGCAGGGCCACCTCGGCGTCGGTGGCCTTGGTGAAGCCCTCCTCGTCGTACCGCTCGGCTGCCGAGGCGAAGAACCGCTGCCACCCGGAGGCCCCTGTGCTGCTGCTCATCACACCCCTCGCGACGGACGGTGCCGACACTAGGCTGACGGACCCGGCCGTGATGGTTCGCGACGCGCGAGCGCCCCGTGCCAGCTCGGTGTCGATCCCACCCACCAAGGAGCCCGGCATGAGCACCTTCGATCCCGACCCTCCAGCGCCTGCGGTCGGTGGGAAGCCGGCGGTGCAGCTGGTGACGATCAAGCGGTTCCTGGCTGACCGCCAGCCGGAGTCCGCCAGCGGCGACCTGACCTCGCTGCTGTACGACCTCGCCGTCGCCGGCAAGCTGATCTCCAACAAGACGCGCCGGGCCGGCCTCACCGACATGCTCGGCCGCTCGGGCGTGACCAACGTCCAGGGCGAGGAGCAGAAGAGCCTGGATGTCTACGCCGATGAGGTGATCGCCGGCCTGCTCGCCCAGGGCGGCCGGGTCAGCGCCCTGGTGTCGGAGGAGCAGCCCGAGGTCACCGTCTTCGAGGGCAACGGCCCCTACGTGGTGACCTGCGACCCGCTTGACGGCTCCTCCAACATCGACGCCAACGTCAGCATCGGCACCATCTTCGGGGTGTTCAAGCAGCACGAGCCGGGGTCGCGTCCCACCGTCGACGACTGGCTCCGGCCGGGCAGTGACCTGGTCGCTGCCGGCTACCTGCTGTACTCCACCTCGACGATGCTGGTCTACAGCACCGGCGACGGGGTCCATGCCTTCACCCTCGATCCGGAGGCCGGGGAGTTCCTCCTCACCTGGTCGGACCTGGAGTTCCCGGCGGACCCGAGCTACTACAGCTTCAACCTGGCGGCATCGAAGCACTGGGAGCGGGGCGTCGAGCGCTTCGTCCACTGGGCCAACCGGGACGACACCCCGACCATGTCGCAGCGCTACATCGGCTCGGCGGTGTCGGACTTCCACCGCAACCTGCTGCACGGGGGCATCTTCGCCTACCCGGGCACCGACGACGAGCCGGCCGGCAAGCTCCGGCTGCTCTACGAGGGCGCACCGCTGGCCTACCTCGCCGAGCAGGCGGGCGGACGTGGCTCCGACGGGCGCACCTCGCTGCTGGAGCTGCAGCCGGCTGACATCCACCAGCGCACGCCGGTGTTCGTCGGTGCCCTCGAGCTGGTGGAGCGGCTGGAGGAGTTCGTGTCGGCCCCGGGGCAGGACACCTAGCCCGCGGCTCGTTCAGCGCGGTCGCGGAGACCCCGCAGCATGCGCTGCGTCATGACGAAGCTCACCACCGCGACCGGCTCGACCAGGGCGGCCGCGGAGGGCGTCGTGTAGGCGTACCGTTCCCGGACCAGCAGACGGGTGCCGCCGACGCCCTCCGGCCGCACCACGAAGGCCCACGTGAAGTCGTAGGGTGGTGCCTGCTGGTCACCGGTGGCGGACACGGCACCGCGCAGCACCAGGGCGTGGTCCGGGTCGACCATCGCGACGCTCAGCGCGACCTCCGGGTGGAGGTGGACCTCGTCACCGACCTCCAGGTGCTGCCAGTCGGGCACGATCCGGTCGGCGCTGTGGATGTCGCAGCCCACCAGGTTCTCCAGCGCGTCGTAGCTGTAGAAGCCACCACGGCCCTGGCCGAGCTGCACCAGCCACGGCCAGACCTGCTCGGGGCTGGCCGCGATAGCGATCCCCCGGGTCGCGGTCAGGTCGGACCGCGGCAGCACGTCGTCGCCGGGCAGGGCCATCCCGGCCTCGGCCGGCGTGACGCCCCAGGTCAACAGCCGACCCCGCAGCACCACCACGTAGCCCACCACGACCGCCACCAGCGCGGCCAGGCAGCGTCGTCCGCTCCCCATCGACGCCCTCCAAGGCTCGTGGCCACGATCCACCTTAGGGGCCGGGCCCTCAGGGTGGGCTGCTGCGGTGCCGATGCTCAGGTCGGAGCCGGCCACCCGGCCGCCCACCGACGCCGTGAGGGCACTGTGACCGCGATGCTCGACGCCGCCGTCGACCGGTTCGTCGCGACCGTGACCGACGACCTGGTCTCCGCCGGCCTCCCGACGGGCGAAGCCCGGACCGACGCGGTCGCGGAAGCGGTCGCGCTGACGGCGGCGTTCGTCGACGCCGACGTCCACCACAGCGACGGCGAGGTGGCGGCGTTCATCGCCGTGGCCGGCCCGCGCGTGGGCCCCCCGGTCCTCTCCGCGAGCCCGACGGACCTGCGACGCAGCGGGATGCTGACCGGCGCCCGTGCCCGGCTCGCCCGTCCGTCGGATGTGGCCCGGGCACTGCTGGCGGCCGATCGTCGCGACGACGGCGACCGCGTGTGGCGCTACCTGCAGGCGGCGGTGGCCCTCGGACACGCCGTCGCGGCCGTCGACCTCGAGCCGTCCCAGGTCGAGCTCGACGCCATCGCGCGGTTCCGCCAGACCCTGCTGGCCGCGATCCACGAGGCCGGGGTCAGCACCCCCGACGAGCGGCGTCCCGACGGCGGGTTCTTCAGCCCCCAGCCGCCCCCCGACCGGCCGCCGGCACCACCCCGGCCCCCTACCGCGGGCCACGACGAGCGTGCACCCCACTCCTCCCGCACGGTTCGGTCCGAGCCGGACGGCACCACGGTCACGACGACCACCATCACCCACACCGGGCGGGCATCCACCGGCCGGCTCTCCGGCCTCACGGGATCGCTGCTCGAACAGCTGACCGGGCAGGCGCCGATCGAGCCCGCTCGCGCCGCGGACAGCGCGACGGCTCCGAGCGGGGGTCGGCCACCGGTGCCGGTGGCCGACCCGGAACCCTTGGCCGAGGTCCTCTCCGAGCTCGATGCGTTGATCGGTCTCGCCCCCGTGAAGGCCGAGGTGCAGCTGGTCGCCGACCTGCTCACCGTCCAGCGCCTCCGCGAGGACCGGGGGCTCACCAGCGTGCCCACCTCGCGGCACCTGGTCTTCACGGGGAACCCCGGGACGGGCAAGACCACGGTGGCCCGGCTCGTCGGGCGGATCTACGCGAGCCTGGGTGCGGTCACCCGCGGGCACGTCGTGGAGACCGACCGCGCCGGCCTGGTCGCCGGCTACGTCGGCCAGACCGCCGCCAAGGTCACCGAGGTGGTGACCTCGGCCCTTGACGGCGTGCTGCTGATCGACGAGGCCTACGCCCTGACCCGCAGCAGCGGTGGCGCCGCCGGTGGCGGCGACTTCGGGCAGGAGGCCGTCGACACCCTGGTCAAGCTGATGGAGGACCACCGCGACCGGTTGGTGGTCATCGTGGCCGGGTATCCCGAGGAGATGACCGACTTCATCGCCTCCAACCCCGGCCTGTCCTCCCGTTTCCCCCGGACGATCCACTTCCCCGACTACACGACCGCCGAGCTGCTCGCGATCGCCACCCACCAGGCCGACCGGTCCGGCTACCGCTTCACCGACGAGGGGCTGTCGGCGCTCCGGGCCCACCTGGACGCCGTGACCCGCGGACGGGGGTTCGGGAACGGCCGGGAGGTCCGCAACCTGTTCGAGGCGACCATGACCAGCCACGCCCAGCGCGTCGTCGGCATCGACGCGCCCTGTGACGACGTGCTCACCGAGCTCACCGGTGCCGACGTCGACGCGGCACTGTCCCGAGCCAGCTGAGGATCCGCAGGGACTCAGAGGTCGAGGTTGGGGAGCTCGCGGGGGATCTGCAGGGCGGCGAGGTGGCAGGAGTCCAGCTCGAGCTGACTCCAGGGGCCGGGTACGGCCAGTTCCGCCAGGGCACCGGTGGGGAACCCGCGGGTGAGCAGGTCCAGCGCCGCCGGCTCCCCGGTGGGCGCCAGGTCGTGCACGAGTCGCTCCAGCCCGGGGTTGTGCCCGATGACCATCACGCCCGCGACGTCATCGCCCACCAGCTGACACCGCTCGAACCAGGTCTGGCCGCCGGCGCCGTAGAGCTCATCATCGATGATGACCCGGGCGTGCTCGGGCAACGCGGCACGGACCCCCTCGAGCGTGGCGACGGTCCGCACGGCCGAGGAGCACAGGACCACCTCGATGTCGGGTGCACGGTCCTCGAGCGCCCGCCGCAGTGGGGGCAGGGCGTCGCGCCCACGGCCCGAGAGGGGCCGCTGATGGTCGGACAGCCCGCTGCGCTGCCAGGACGACGTCGCGTGCCTGAGGACGAACAGGCGGCGGTCCATGTCAGCTCCCGTCGACGACGCGGATGCCATGCTTCCACACCCCGGTGACGTTGGCTGGCTCGGCCAGCACCCCGACGTCGGTGCTGGGGTCACCACGCACCGTGAGGACGTCGGCGTCGAAGCCCGCGGCCAGCTGCCCCGTCCGCGGTGCGCGAGGTCCCAGCGACAGCGGGCCGTTGGCGGTCGCAGCCTCGATGGCCTCGAGCGGGGTGAGCCCGGACTCGACGAGCAGTCCGAGCTCATGGCCGTGCCGCCCCCAGGCGTCGGGTGCGCCGGGTGTCGAGATGGCGATGTCGGTCCCCATGGCGATCGTGACCCCGTGCTCGTGGGCCAGCGCCACGGCATCACGGTGCACGGCTTCGGTGGCCAGCAGCTTCTGCCACATCGCATCGGTGAGCGGTCCCTGGCCGGCGGCGGCCAGGTCGGACACGATCAGGCGGGTCGGGACGAGGATCACGCCGTGCTCGACCATGGCCGCGCAGACCTCCTCGTCGAGGTAGGTCCCGTGCTCGATCGAGCCCACGCCGGCCTCGATCGCGGCCAGCATCCCGGGCTTGCCGTGGCAGTGGGCCATCACGGCGCGCTCAGCCATCGCGGCCACCTCGACGATCGCCCGCAACTCGGCGTCGGTGAACTGCTGGTGGATCGGGTGGTCCCGCTCCGACAGCACCCCACCCGAGGCGCACACCTTGATGACGTCCGCTCCGATCCGCAGCTGCTCCCGGACAGCGGTCATGCAGGCGTCGACCCCGTCGCAGACGCGCAGGGTGCCGTCGTGGGCGGCCAGGTCGTGGAACCACTGCAGCGGGAGGTCGTGGAGGTCGGCGTGGCCGCCGGTGGGCGACAGGATCGCCCCAGCGCCGTAGACGTGGGGCCCCGGGATGCTCCCCTCGCGGACGACCCGACCGAGCAGGACGCCCATGCCGCCGGCGTCACGGATCGAGGTCACCCCCGCCCTGAGGGCACGTTCCAGGTCCTTGGTCGCCCGTGCGGCACGGACCGCGATCGGCACCTCGTAGAGCCCGGTCAGCGCCATGCGCTGCAGGCCCACCAGATGGGTGTGGCAGTCCCACATGCCCGGCATCACCGTGTCGGCACGGACCACCTCGGCGTCCGGCGGATCAGGCGCGGCGTCGGCCGGCCCTGCATAGGTGACGGTGGTGCCCTCGATGACGACGGCCGCGTCGGCGATGGGCGCACCGCGGCCGGGGAGCAGGCGGTCGGCGAGGATGCGGGTGGTGATGAGGGCGGCTCCGGGTCCGGGACCCTGGAATCTAGGCCGATGGCTCCGCGCGGCGTCAGCACCCGGGCATGGGGGTCATGCGGTAGCCCTGATCGGTGAGCCACTCGAGGAGCCGCTCGGTGGCTGCCACGGTCTGGCCGCGGTCGCGGAACCCGTCGTGGAGGAGCACCACCGCACCGGGCTCGATCTCGGCGAGCACGCGCTCCACGATGGTGTCGGTCCCTGGGCGCTCCCAGTCACGGGGATCGATGTCCCACATCGCCATCTCCAGGCCGAGGTCCGCCGCACCCTGGTTGACCGCCTCGTCCCGGGCACCGAAGGGCGGCCGGAGGCAGGTCGGTGCGGTGCCCGTGGTCTCCTCGACGATCGCCTGGGTGTCGAGGATCTCGCTGGCGAAGGTGGGCTCGGGCACCTCGGTGAGCCGGGCATGGGACCAGGTGTGGTTGCCGATGGCGTGGCCCTCATCGACGATGCGGGCGGCGATGTCCGGGTGGTCTGCCACCCGTTCACCGACGACGAAGAAGGTTGCCTGGGCGCCGTAGGCCGCCAGCAGGTCCAGCACCTGCGGGGTGTAGGTCGCGTTCGGACCGTCATCGAAGGTCAGATGCACGACCGGGCCGTCCTCGGGTGGCGCCGGTGCCGGCTCCGGTTCCGGGTCCGCGGTGCCGACCAGCACCACCTCGTCGACCGGCTCCTCGACGACCTCCTCTTCGATCAGCTCCCGCGACTCCTCCTGACCGTCGACCAGGACCACCTCGTAGGTGTCACGCCGCAGGCCGTCGCGGCCGGCCGTGGCCACCTCGGTCTCGCCCGCCACCAGCTCGTCGGTCGGGCGCTCCTCTCGCCCGTGCTCGAGGGTGACCTCCTCGCTCTCCTCGATCACCTCGACCCGGGCGACCGTGATCCTCTCCACGCCCGACAGGGGCGTGTCCACGTCCGGCTCGACCCGGTCGTCGGCACCCACCTCGACGCCCGCGTCAGCGAGGGCACCCTCGACGGTGTCGGCGTAGGAGGTCAGCGCCCGCTCCTCATCATCGGCGTCGATCGTCACGGGCACGGCGACCTCCACCTCGAGCCGGTCGCCGTCCGCCACCGCAGCGTCGAGCGCGGGGTCGAACCGGGCCTCGACCTCGGTCGCCTCCGCGGCGGCACTGGCTGCCAGCAGTTCCCCCATCGTGTCCGCGACCGTGGTGACCGTGAACCGGTCCTCCGCCAGACCGAGCACGTCAGCCCGGTCGTCGACGACCACCTCCACGGTCACCGCCCGGTGCACCGTGACGGTGAGCCCGTCCCCCACCTCGGTGTCCGGTGGTGGTGCGACCTCGTCGGCCTCGCCCAGCTCGATGTCGAGGCCCGTGAGCACCCCGGCCACGTCCTCGGCGGTCGTCCGGGTCACGTGACGCTCGCCGTCGGCGAGCACCTCCACCTCGGTGGTGATGGCGAGGTAGCTGCCCACGGCGATGACCCCGACGGCGAGGACGGCCGCCAGGGCGATCCACAGCCAGGACCAACGGGTGGTCACGGGACTCCTCGGGGACGGGGAGCGTGACCTTCCAGCACACCACGGTCGTCGCCGCCCCGGTACCCGACGAAGGGGGCAGGGCGGTGACCAGGCGCCGGTGTCCGTCGGACGGTGGCGCGATCAGCGCCACAGCAGCGGCGTCAGCTCCCGCCACAGGTGCTCGTAGGCGGCGGTCGCGGCCGAGCGGGGAGCGAAGGTGCGGACGGGGGCGCGTTCGGGCCCCATGCGCTCCACGACCGTGGTGTTCGGGATCATGGTCGCGAGCACGTCCCGGCGCTCAGCGAGCATCGCCGCCGTGTCCCGCTGCAGCTTCTTCCGCCGATCGAACATCGACACGTGCGCGAGGAAGCGGGGGCGCCGACGGCGGGCGGTGACGACCTCCTCCAGCTGCGTCAGCGTCAGCATGGCCAGCGTCGTGGGCACGACGGGGACCAGCAGGACGTCGGTGGCGCGAAGGGCGCTCTCGATACCGAGGGAGGCACCGGGCGGGCAGTCCAGCACCACGAGGTCGTAGGCGCCCTCCAGCGGTGGCAGCAGCGCGCCGAGGCGCCGACGTGGTCTGCCGACGTCGTCGAGGTGGCGGTCCAGGTACCGCAACGACAGATCCGACGGCAGCACGTGCAGCCCGGGGACCGAGGTGGCGCGGATGTGCGGGGCGAGCTCGCCGCCGGACCCGACGAGCCCCCGGGCGCCGCCACGGGCGAGGTGGTGCTCGGCCCGGAGCAGGTAGGTCGCCGAGCCCTGGGGGTCGAGGTCCCACAGCAGCACCCGCACGCCGTCGCGGGTCGCCTCTGCCGCCAGGTTGACGGCCGAGGCGGTCTTGCCCACCCCGCCCTTGATGCTGGCAGCCGCGAGGACCTTCACCTCGACATCCGCGCGACCAGCTCCTCGACGGTGCGTCGCGCCCGCTTGTCGTCGTAGGCGGCGAACCGGTCGTGGAAGTCGGCCCGCTCGGCGGCCTGGCGACGATCCAGGATCGAGGCCAGCCGCTCCCCCGCAGCCAGCGTCTCGGGACTGAGCTCGCCCGCGCCCTCCTCCCCCGCGACCTCGGTGAGCTCGGCCAGGGCGCGGCGGAGGCGGTCGGCCTGGACCTCCGCGTCCTGGTGGGCGCCGAGGTTGTCCTGGAGCTGCTTGAGGTGGCGGATCACGGCTCGGCTGCGCTTCTTGCCGCCGAGGTGCCCGAAACCCTCCAGCAGGTAGCGCAGCCGCTTGCCATCCTTGCGCAGCTCGTGGAGCTGCTCCGCCGGCGAGCCGTCATCGATGCGGCGGCCGTCGATCAGCAGCTGGTTCTGGGCGTCCATGATCCGGGTACCGATGACCTCGCCCAAGGGCTTGCGCGCGAGCTTGCCGCCGACCACCTCGCTGTCCGGCAGCTCCAGCCATGCCCACCAGTCCTGTCGCAGCTGACGTGCGGTCCGCGAGCGCAGGGCCTGGGCCACCTCGGCGTGGGCGATCGCCTGCTGTCCGGCGAGGTGGGCGAGGACCGGCTCGAGGGCGCGGGCATCCGCGTCGGACAGCGGGGAGGTGAGCGTCTGCCACCCCGCCACGTAGACGTCGAGGTCCCTCGCCGGCGAGGTCACGGTGCCGAGCCAACGGAACGCCATGCGCTGCTCACGTCGCACGTCCTTCGGGATGATCCGGCGGCTCTCGGTCAGCAGGGAACGGGTCTGGCGCACCGCGATCCTCAGGTCGTGGAGGAACTCGTCATCGAGGTGCTCGACGGTGCCCTCCCAGTTCGCCTCCAGGGCGCCGTCGAAGCTGCGCAGCACCTGCCGTACCCCGACCAGGGCGGGCGCGTGTCGGTCGAGATCGGGGCGCACGGGACCCAGCCAGCCACGACGGTCGACCCCGGCGGCGATCGCAGCGCGCTCCAGCGCGTCACCATCGAGCGCCGGTGGCGGTGTCGTGTCGGTGGTCAACGCTCTGCGCAGGGTCCGCAGGAGCGCCCGGGCAGGCTTGTGCCGTCCCGGGAGCTCCTCCACCTCGATGGTCCAGGCCAGGCCATCGGCGGCGTCGTGGGTGCCGGTGCGGTTC
>SLQK01000026.1 GCA_007131525.1 Nitriliruptoraceae bacterium
CTGCCTTGCCGCCGCCGGGCTTGTCCTGCAGCTCGCCCGCGTCGGCCTCGGCCTGCACCTCGCGGAGGATGATCCACTGCTGGACGACCTGCCAGATGTTGGTCGTGACCCAGTACAGCAGCAGGCCGATCATGAACTGGAAGGAGATCACCGCCAGGAACACCGGCATCACATAGAGCAGGATCTTCTGCTGCTGCGCCATGGGGTTGTCGACCCCGCTGGCGGCCGTCCGGGCCATCATCTGCTTCTGGGTGATGAACATCGTCCCGGACATCACGAGGATGAGCAGCCACCCAGGCCAGCCGGCGGCACTGACCAGTGCCCCAAGCCCCGTGAAACCGTCGTCGCGGACGGTGATGAAGTCGGTGAAGAAGTAGAACGGTGCGTTCTGCAGCTCGTCCATGCCCCGGATGGCCCAGAACAGCGCGATGAACACCGGGGCCTGTGCGAGCAGTGGCAGACAGCTCGCTGCCGGGTTGACCCCCTCCGCCTGGTAGAGGGCCATCATCTCTTCGTTCATCTTCGCGCGCTTGGCCCGGTACTTCTCGGGATCCTTGCGCATCAGCTCCCGGTCGACCTTGTACTTCTTCTGGATCTCCTTGATCTTCGGCTGGATCGCCTGCATCCCGCGCATCGAACGCGTCTGCTTGATCGCCAGGGGCAGCAGGAGGACCCGTACGACCAGGGTGAGCAGGATGATCGCCCAACCCCAGCTGTGGACACCGAAGACCGGCTCGACGAGGTTGTGGAGGAAGGTGAGCACGCCCTCCAGGAACGCGAGCACGCTGTCAGCGAAGGACCGGAACACGGCGTGTCCTCTGTCAGGTCGTGGACGAGGGGGTGGACGAGTGGACGATACGACGTCGACGCCAGGCGCCGCGGTCACCGCCGTCTGGGACCGGGTCGAGCCCACCGGGGTTCCACGGGTGGCAGCGCCCGACCCGGCGAGCGGCGAGGATGGTGCCGCGCGCCGCCCCGTGTCCGCGGAGCGCTGCCACGGCGTAGGATGAGCAGCTGGGGTGGAATCGACAGCGGGGCGCACGAAGCCCCGCGGTGCTGCGCCACAGGTACACCGGCGCGAGCACCAGGTGCACCAGCAGCGCCCGCACCCCACCGAGCAGCCGGACCCACAGGGAACGCTGCCCTTGCTCGGCTGCCACGGTCCCCGGCGTCACGCCCGGCTCTCCGCCGACAACGAGGTGTCCAGGACCTCCAGCGAACCGCACAGCTCGATCAGTTCCGCGCCCAGCTCGTCGAAGGGCGCATCGACGCAGCGGGGACGTGCCACGAGCACGAGGTCCACGTCGCGACGGAGCGGAACGGCGCGGATCAGCTCCCGCAGCCGTCGCTTGGCGCGGTTGCGCTGGACGGCACCACCGACACGGCGGGAGGCGATGACCGCAACCCGCGCGCGGTCACCGTCTCCGTGTGAGCGCGCAGCGGCGTGGAGGAT
Source organism: Nitriliruptoraceae bacterium (assembly GCA_007131525.1). Classification (GTDB taxonomy): domain Bacteria; phylum Actinomycetota; class Nitriliruptoria; order Nitriliruptorales; family Nitriliruptoraceae; genus T1Sed10-7. The sequence continues at coordinate 1,454 of SLQK01000026.1, forward strand.
CATCGACCGACCTGCGCGCTGCCACCGGCCACGGAGGACGGCTGAGATGTCCGCACCGCGACGCAGACGACCCTGGTCGGCGTCGACGGCGGTCACGCGGAGAGCTTCGTCCGACCGCGACGACGGCGGTTGGCGACGATGCGACGCCCCGCCTTGGTCTGCATGCGGGCGCGGAACCCGTGCTTGCGGGCCCGGCGGCGGTTGTTCGGCTGGTAGGTGCGCTTCACAGGGGCCCTCCGAGGACCTCGAGGTGGCACACGGCGTGTTCAGGGGCCCTTCGGTCGTCGCTGGATCGGTCTCGTCGGTCCGATGCGGGGTGCCATCGGGCCCGCGCGACGACGTCCGACACGGGAGCCGGTGCGATGTGGTCGCGGCAGGGTAGCCACCTGTGCGTTCGGCGAGCAACCGCCATGCGGTGGTGCACACAGCGAGCGCTGCGGTCGCCGGGGTGTCGCTGCCCATCCCGTCGGCACCCCCGCACCCGCCAACCCGCGGTCAGCGCGGCCATCGGGGCGGTTGCGCGACCCCCCACCGTGCCAGTCTCGGGCCGGGTCGACCGCTGCCCGCGACCGGGCCTGACCGTTAGCGCTTGCAGCCCGTGATCCGAGGGAGGTACGGTCCGCCGCCGTCGATCAGGAACACGTTGGAGGTGGCCTCCGAAACGGACGGGGACGCGGAGGCTGTCGCACGAGGCTGTGCGGGACCGCGGACCAACGACGTGCGCCCGATCGCTCCTTCCCCACCGCGGTCCACCGCGGACCCGTGGTTCACCCCTTCCCTGTCCACACCTGTGGACGTGGTTGTGGATTCTCGGGTGACCCGGCGACGTGCAGCCGCAAAGATGACCAGGGAGACGTAGCTCAGGAACCCGGGATGGGGTCCCTGGGATGCCCCGGTGAGGTGAGGAGTGACCGTGAGTACCGCATCGACGCTCGATCTCGGGACGTTATGGGCCGAGAGCCTGTCCGACGTGATGCGAACCGTCACCTCGACCGCGCAGCGGCAGTGGCTCATGGCCACCCACCCCGTCGGGTTCAGCGAGGACACCATCATCCTGGCGACCCCGCACTCCTTCGCTCGTGAGTGGCTCGACCGCAACTGCGGCGACACGATCCGGGGAGCCCTGAGCAGTGCTGCGGGACGCGAGCTGACCGTGGTGATCACGGTGCAGACGAACCCAGCCCCGGTGGCGGTCGCCTCCGACGGCCACGGTGGCCACGATCCGGCGCCGCAGCACCCCCAGCCGCAGGCAGGTATCGACACCTCCTCGGCGGCGTCGCCGGACGAGCTGATCCGCGCGCCGTTCGACCTGCCTGACGAACCCGACGAACGCACATCCCCCGACCCCGTCGGTGCGAGCCAGCAGCACCTCGAACACGGGATGCCCGGCTACCCCGACGACCTCGCCGGACAGGCCACCGCCACCGCGGGGGAGATCCTGGCCGATGAACGAGCACGCGTCCACGCCGCTCCCCTCCACGCGCCGGGTCGGCCCGCCGGGCCGACCGTCGAGGTTCCGACCCGACGGGCCCGGCACGACGACGAGATCGAACCCGACACCCAACTCAACCCGAAGTACTCCTTCGACGACTTCGTGATCGGCTCGTCGAACCGGTTCGCCCACGCGGCCGCGACCGCGGTCGCCGAGGCGCCGGCGAAGTCCTACAACCCCCTATTCATCTACGGCGGGGCCGGACTCGGCAAGACCCATCTGCTCCACGCGATCGGTCACTACGTCCGCAACCTCTACCCGCGGCTGACCGTGCGCTACCTCACGACCGAGCAGTTCACGAACGAGTTCATCAACGCGATCCGGGACGATCGCATCACCAACTTCCAGCGCATCTATCGACGCGCTGACGTCCTCCTCGTGGACGACATCCAGTTCCTCGAACAGAAGGAGCGGACCCAGGAGGAGTTCTTCCACACCTTCAACGCGCTCCACAACGCGGAGAAGCAGATCGTCATCTCCAGCGACCGCCCACCGAAGCAGATCGCGCACCTCGAGGACCGGCTGCGGAGTCGCTTCGAGTGGGGCTTGATGACCGACGTCCAACCGCCCGACCTCGAGACCCGCATCGCGATCCTGCGCAAGAAGTCCGAGAGCGACGCGTTGAGCGTGGACCCGGAGGTGCTCGAACTCATCGCCTCCCGGGTGCAGTCCAACATCCGGGAGCTCGAAGGGGCGCTGATCCGTGTCGCAGCGTTCTCCAGCCTGCAGCGAGCCCCGGCCGACACCGCCATGGCCGAGGCCGTGCTCAAGGATCTCTTCCCCGACGGCCGCGACCGCGAGGTCTCCGTCCAGCTCATCATGGAGGAGGTCGCCGACCACTTCTCGTTGACGGTGGAGGACCTCTGCTCGCCATCACGCAGCCGTCAGCTGGTCACGGCCCGCCAGCTCGCCATGTACCTCACCCGCGAGCTCACCGAGCTGTCACTCCCGCGGATCGGCAAGGCCTTCGGTGGCCGCGACCACACCACGGTGATGCACGCGACCAAGAAGATCGCGGTGCTGATGCAGGAGCGCCGACCGATCTACGACCAGGTGCAGGAGCTCACCAACCGCGTCAAGACCCGGGCCCGGACCGCATGACCCGCGCCCCGACCGCACCCCGGGAGGGCGGCGCGGAGGTGTCGAGGGCATGGCTGCGACGTCTCGTCGTCCACCGTGCCGTCGTGGAGAACCCGTGGATGAGCGGTGGATGGCCAGGGGAGGACCGCGTGCTGGTCGTGGACCCAGCTCCAGCGACGCACGTCCAGCGCACGCGATCAGGCCCCGATCAGGTGTGGACCGGACGGGGACGGGCCGGGGACAACCAGCCCGCCCCGTGGAAGCACATCCGTGTCGTTCCTGATCGTGTGGACCAGGTCGGCTGCGACCCACAGCAGCTCCACACCGCCCGCACCCCGGCTGACCTGCGAGGACGCTGGTTGTCCACCGTGTGCACAGCCCCTACTACGGTGACGGACCGAGACTCTGTTGAGGTCCTTCAAACCCAGAGGTGTGGACCGAGCTGCCCAGGAGGCACGACGTGAAGCTGAGAGCCGAGCGGACCGAGTTCGCCGATGCCGTGTCGTGGGCGACCCGCACCGTCGGTGCCCGCGTGACCCTGCCCGCGTTGTCGGGGGTCCTCCTCGAGGCTGCCGACGGCCGTCTCACCTGCCGGGCCACCGACCTCGAGGTCGCGGCCGAGATCTCGATCCCAGTCGAGATCGACGAGCCGGGGCGGGTGCTGCTTCCCGGGCGGCTGTTGGCGCAGCTCGTCGCCCGGTTCCCGACCGCGCCGGTCCACCTCGAGGGCGACGTCGACCGGGTCGAGATCACCTGCGGTCGAGCCACCTTCCACGTCCGGGGCATGCAGGTCGAGGACTTCCCCACCCTGGCGGCACCCGCCGACGAGGCGGCGGAAGGGGTGCTGAAGGCCGACGCCTTCGCCCGCTTGGTGTCCCAGGTCGCGCGGGCCGCGTCAACCGATGACGGCCGCCCCGTGCTCACGGGGGTCCAACTGGATGCGTCGGGTGGGACGCTCACCGCGGCGGCGACCGACAGCTACCGGCTCGCGGTGCGCTCGGTCTCCTTCGACCAGGCGGTCGATGGCATCGCACTGGTGCCGGCGCGATCCCTCCAGGAGGCGGCGAAGGCGGCCGGCGAGGCGGGTGGCGACGTCACGATCGTGCTGGAGGAGGGCCAGGTGTCCTTCCTGTTCGGTGATCGACGTCTGACCACCAAGCTGATCGAAGGATCCTTCCCCAACTACCGGGCCCTGCTGCCCGATGCCCACGAGACCTCGGTCATCGTCGACCGCGCGGAGCTCTCCGAGGCCCTGCAGCGGGTCGCCATCGTGGCGATGGGGCAGGCCAACACGCCGGTGACGCTGCACTTCGGCGACGGCTCCGTCGACCTGCAGGCGACCAACCAGGAGATGGGCGACGCCGCCGAGGCGTTGCCGGCGGAGATCGATGGCGAGGGCCTGTCGATCTCGTTCAACCCCGCCTTCCTGCTGGCCGGGCTCGACGCCACGGGGACCGAGAGGATCCGGATCGAGCTCCGCGACGGTCTCAAGCCGGCCGTGCTCAAGCCCGAGCCCGAGAGCGAGGACGACCGCATCGACGACCTCACCTACCTGCTCATGCCGATGCGGGTGAGCTGACGCGAGGCCGTCGATGCAGCTGCGTCACCTCGAACTGGTCGACGTGCGCTCCTACGATCAGGCGAGCCTGGACCTGCCCGCCGGTGCGACCGTGCTGGTCGGACCGAACGCCCAGGGCAAGACCAACCTGGTGGAGGCGGTGCACCGCCTCGCCACCGGGGGCTCCCACCGGGTGGCGGGCGATGGTCCGCTGGTGCGGATGGGGCGGGACCTCGGGCTGATCCGGTGTGAGCTGCGCACCGATGCGGGACGCCACCGTCGCGTCGAGGTGGAGCTCGGCACGGGTCGTAGGACCCGCATCCGGGTCGATGGCCAGGACGTTCGACGCGCTGCCGAGGCGATCGGGGTGCTCAGGGTGGTGCTGTTCGCCCCCGAGGACCTCCGGATCGTGCGGGGTGACCCCGGTGACCGTCGTCGCTTCCTCGACGAGTTGCTGTCGCAGCGGCGGCCAGCCTTCGCCGCGGCACGCGCCGACTACGACCGCGCCCTGCGGCAGCGCAACCAGCTGCTGAAGCGATCCCGGCACCTGTCGGGCTCGGCCAGCGAAGCGGCAGCCGTGACGATCGGCGCGTGGACCGAGCAGCTGGTCACCCTCGGCAGTCAGCTCGTGGCGGCCAGGATCGCGGCCGTGCGCACCCTGGCGGGCCCGGTGGACCGGTGCTACCGGGAGCTGGCGGATCGGCCCGAGACCGTCTCGATGCGCTACCACAGCTCCGCCGGCGAGGTCGTCGAGGAGCTGCTGGACCACGCCGTCACGGACCCGGTGCCGGCGGTGGCGCCGCTGGCCCGGGCGCTGGCCGCGGCCTACGAGGAGGTGGCAGCCGAGGAGCGGGCCCGGGGGGTGACCCTGGTCGGACCGCACCGCGATGACCTCGGCTTGACGATCGGTGCCCTGCCCGCCAAGGGCTACGCCTCCCACGGCGAGGCCTGGTCGCTCGCGTTGGCACTGAAGCTCGCGACCTTCGATGTGCTCGCCGAGGTCGGCGACCGCCCGGTGGTGCTCCTCGACGACGTCTTCGCCGAGCTGGACACGACCAGGCGGCAACGGCTGGCGGCGGCCTGCGACCGGTTCGAGCAGGTCGTGGTGACCGCGGCGGTGGAGGCGGATGTCCCCCTGGCAGGCCATCGTGTCGATGTCCGTCTGGTCGACGGGGTCAGCCGGCTCGAGCCCCGCACCGGGGAGCCGCCGTCGTGAGTTCCGGAGCCGGTGGCCAGCAGGGCCATGACCCGCGGACCGAGCGCCACCGCGATCGGGACGAGCGGCTCTACGAGCGCCGGCGTCGCGCCGCGGCCCGCCGGCGTGCGCAGCTCGAGCGGCGGGAGTACGACCCGGCGCCGCCGACCGATGACGACTGGGTCGCCCCCGATCCGGAGACCGACGGTGTCCGACGCGTGCGACCACCGACCGCGATCGGCGCCGATCTGGATCAGGTGCTGGCGGAGCGTGGCTGGACCGCGCGGCTGCGGGGAGCCCGGGTCTTCGCCGAGTGGGAGCGGATCGTGGGTCCCGAGCTCGCCCGCCGGTGCGAGCCGGTGCGTGTCGCAGGTGGCACCCTGGTCATCCGCGCCGAGAACCAGGCGTGGGCGACCCAGCTGCGCTACCTCACCCCCGTGCTGCTCACCAGCGCGCGGGAGTTGCTCGGCGAGGAGGTGGTCGTCGACATCCGGTTGGTGGTCGGACCCCTGCAGTCCAGCCAGGAGACACCATGATCGCTGTGGCCGAACGCACCTTCGGCCTCCTCGCCCTGCTCGCGATCGTCGTGGCGTTGGCGACCATCGTGGCCCTGGTCCGTCGGCGGGTGCCGGACTGGCTCCGCGATGACGTCGCCCTCCCGCTGGCCGCGGCGATCGCCGCCACGGCCACGGGCGGGTCACTGCTGCTGAGCGAGGTCGCCGGGTACCTGCCGTGCACGCTGTGCTGGTACCAGCGCATCGCCATGTACCCGCTCGTGGTCATCCTCGCGGTCGCCGCGGTCCGGGGCGATGGCGACGTGTGGCGGACCGTGCTCCCGCTGACCGGGATCGGATCGGCCATCGCGGTGTGGCACATCGCGATCGAGAACAACCCGGCGTGGGGCGGACCGTGCGAGGATGCGGCACCCTGCACCATCATCTGGGTCGAGGAGTTCGGGTTCCTGACGCTGCCGACGATGGCGCTGGTCGCCTTCGTCACCATCTCGGTGTTGAGCCTGGCGGCCCGCCGACCCTGACCGCAGGCGACCGGTCCCCGTGCCCCGGTCCCCGTGCCGCACACCGCAGGTCGAACGACGAGGAGCACCACCGTGACGACGCCCACCAAGAACGCACGTGCCGAGGCCCGACGCAAGGAGCGTGAGGAGCAGCGGCGCGCCGAGGTCAAGCGGCAACGCCTCATCTACGGGGGCATCGGTGCTGCGGTGGTGGTGCTCGCGGTGGTGATCGCCGCGGTCTCCGTCGGCGAGACCGACGACCGCGTGAGTCTCAGCGAGGTGGCCGGCGACGTCGAGGTGGACGGTGACACACTGCCCCCGATCCCCGACGGGGCCGCCGATCCCGCTGTGGGACAGCCCGCCCCCCTGCTGAGCGGCGCCGACTTCGGTGGCACGCCCATCACGGTCGGTGACGGGGCACAGCTGGTGAGCTTCGTCGCCTCCTGGTGCCCTGCCTGCGATGCGGAGCTCCCGCTGGTCGTCGACTGGCTGGACGCCGGTGGTCCGCCCGAGGACGTCCAGTTCGTGATGGTCTCGACCAACCACGACGACTCCCGCCAGAACTGGCCACCCCAGGACTGGTTCGCCGCGGCCGGCTACACCGGTGATGTGCTGGTGGACGACGTCGCCTCGTCGGCCTTCCGTGCCTACGGTCTGACGGCGACACCCTCGTGGGTGGTGATCAGCGACGACGGTGAGGTGCTGTTCCGGGCCTCCGGGATGATCGACCCGGCCGAGTTCGACACCCTGGCCGAGCTGGCTGCCGCCGGCTGAGGTTCTCCGGCGCGCCGGCCCCTGGCAGCCGCGGCGGCGCCAGCCCCGCCTCTGAGGCCTCGAAGGTGCTCGGAGGGTCGACCCAGCCGGAAGGGGGGTCGGCCGTCCACAGGGCCATTGCAGAGGCTGTGAGCGCCTGTCTCCGCTGCTAGGCTCGTGGTGATGGCACCGGGTGGGCGGCGTTCGACATCGTCGCCCCCAACCCCGCACCGGGTGCCTGGCACCGGCGTGGCACACGCCGTCGACGATGGAAGAGGTCCCTGGTGGCTGCTGCCCACGATGCCCCGCCCCCGCCCGACACCACCACGTCCACGATCGGCGTTGAGGGTGAGGACAGCTACAGCGCCAAGAACATCACGGTGCTCGAGGGGCTCGAGGCGGTGCGCCGGCGGCCAGGGATGTACATCGGCTCGACCGGGGCCCGCGGGTTGCATCACCTGGTCTGGGAGGTCGTGGACAACTCCGTGGACGAGGCGCTGGCCGGCCGCTGCACCCGGATCGAGGTGGAGCTGCTGCGCGACGGGGGGATCAGCGTCCGCGACGACGGCTCGGGGATCCCCGTCGACGTGCACGAGAAGGAGGGGCGATCCGCGCTGGAGGTCGTCCTGACGGTGCTGCACGCTGGTGGCAAGTTCGACTCCCAGGCCTACGCGGTCTCCGGTGGGCTCCACGGGGTCGGTGTCTCGGTGGTCAACGCGCTCTCCGAACGACTGGTCGCCGAGGTGGTCCGCCACGGTGGGACCTACCGCCAGACCTACCAGCGGGGGATCCCCGACACGCCCGTGGAGCGGATCGGTGACGGGGCGGAGCAGACCGGCACGACCATCACCTTCTGGCCCGACCCCGAGGTCTTCGAGGAGGGGGTCAGCTTCTCGGCAGAGACGATCGCCCGACGGCTGCGCGACACCGCGTTCCTGACCGCGGGACTCAGGATCGTCCTGACCGACCACCGGGAGCTCGACGGGCTGGACGCGCCACCTCGCCGTCAGGAGTTCCACGCGCCCGGTGGGCTCAGGGACTTCGTGGACCACATCCGCACCACCAAGGCCAAGGACGGCCTGCACCCGACGATCCACTACGAGTCCGAGGAGATCGGTCCGAACGGGGCGCACTCGCTGGAGGTCGCCCTGCAGTGGATCAACGACTTCAACGACTCGATCCTGTCCTTCGCGAACACGATCAACACCCACGAGGGCGGCACCCACGAGGAGGGGTTCCGCACCGCCATGACCACGGTCCTCAACCGCTGGGCCAAGGACAAGGGCCTGCTGCGCTCCAAGGAGGTCGACGCACTCACCGGTGACGATCTGCGCAGCGGGCTGGTCGCGATCGTGTCCGTGAAGGTCGGTGACCCGCAGTTCGAGGGTCAGACCAAGACCAAGCTCGGCAACACCGAGGTGAAGACCTTCGTCC
>SLQK01000287.1 GCA_007131525.1 Nitriliruptoraceae bacterium
GATCCGGCGCGAAGCGACCAGAGCAACCGCCCCGACGGTCAGCGTCGCCGCCGGCGTCTCTTCGGCCGCGGTGGGTGAGCCGACGACGCGCACACGGGGAGGCAGCCCACCCGGCAGTGTTCTCACGCCGGTGCAGACGCGACCGCTGAGCTGCGAGGACATGGGAGCAGCGGCCCAGGTGGGCCCGCGCCGGGTCACAGGGGGTAGTCGACCGACTCCGCGGGCCCCTCGTACCGCTGCCGCGCCTCCTCGATGACGGTCAGCGCGCGCTCGCGGTTCTCCCACCCACGCACGTTGACGAGCTTCTGCTCGAGGTCCTTGTAGATGCCGAAGAAGTGCGCGATCTCGTCCAGCAGGTGGCTCGGGACGTCGTTCAGGAAGCGGAGGCTGGCCCACCGCGGATCGTGATCGGCCACGGTGAGGATCTTCTCGTCCGGTCCCTTGTCGTCGCTCATATCGAGCATCCCGAGCACCCGGGCGTTCACGGTGCATCCCGGGAAGGACGGCTCGCCGAGGATCACGATGGCATCGAGGTGGTCCCCGTCGAGGGCGAGCGTGTCGGGGATGAAGCCGTAGTCACCCGGGTACCGAACGGCGGTGAACAGCATGCGGTCCAGCATGAAGGCCCGGCGCTCGAAGTCCCACTCGTACTTGTTCCGGGACCCCATCGGGACCTCGATGAACACCTCGATGGTCTCGTCGCTCATCTCTCCCACGCTCCTCGACGCCTGCGCCACGACCCTACTCGTCGGTGCCGGACCGCGGGCACTCCGAACACCGACCGCCGCGCTGCGACCCCCATCCACAGCCCCCGACGGGTCGTGTGGTGCACCGACACCACCTGCTGCTACGAATACCGCGGCAGCGCCCCGATGGGCTCATGGGCCGCCATCAACCGGAACGGACGGAGAACAGGACATGCTGGACATCGGCCAGGAGGCACCGGACTTCACCCTTGAGGACCAGGACGGCCAGGAGGTATCGCTGGAGGGGCTCCGAGGCGTTCCGGTGCTGGTCTACTTCTACCCCAAGGATGACACCTCGGGCTGCACGACCCAGGCCTGCGGTATCCGAGATCAGTGGTCGGAGTTCGAGGAGGCTGGAGCGGTCGTGCTCGGCATCTCACCGGATCCGGTGGACAGCCATCGGGCCTTCGCGGACAAGCACGACCTCCCGCACCGGCTGCTGGCCGACACCGAGAAGGAGGTCATCAGGACCTACGGCGCCTGGGGGGTCAAGAGCATGTATGGCCGCGAGTACGAGGGGGTCATCCGCTCCTCGGTGCTCGTCGATGCCGAGGGCAAGGTGGCGGCGGTCTGGCCGAAGATCCAGCCCAAGAAGCACGCCGACGCGGTCCTCAAGGCCATCCGCGAGCTCTGACGGCCGCGCCGGGCGGCCCATCAGCGGCAGGGCGGCCCATCGGCGGGAGGGCGGCCCATCGGCGGCCGGGCGGCCGGCGCTGCCTGCGAGCAGCGCACCGGCCCGCGGGTCGCCCACCGGCCCTGCGCTACCGGTCGCGTCGACGGACGATGGCGGGGTCGTGGCCGGGCGGCATCTGGTCGGCCCCGATGAGGCGCTCGACGGTCACCTGCGGTTCCTGGGTCTCGGCCCCGCCGAAGACCGCGCCGACCGCGGCGGTCGCGGGCACGAAGGCCAGGGCCTGCTCGCCTCCGGGCGCGACGCTGGTGACCTCGACGGCCTCACGACCCGACCCCGTCCGCCAACCTGGGGCCACGGCACCTTCGACCTCGACGAGGGCCAGCCGCCGCCGGGGCCGGCCGAGCATCCACATCCGTGCGACCGCCTCCTGCCCGGGGTAGCAGCCCTTCGCCAGGTGCACATGCGTCGGCAGCAAGCCGAGCTCCTCGGGCAGGTGCGGCGGCACGACCTCCCGGCCCCAGACAGGCTCACCCGCCCCGATGCGCCACGCCTCCAGATCCTCGTCGCCGCCCGGGCGCGCACCGGCGTCGTGGAGCGCGGCCACCGCGTCGTCGAGGGCTGCTCGAGGTCCAGCCAGGTCGACACCGCCGCGGCGGCTGACGACGAGAACGTCCCCCGCGAGACGACAACGGCCGTCGACCACCGTCAGACCGGCACGGGCAACGACCTCCCGGGCGTCCCGACCGCGCACGGCCACGACCTGGTCGTCGCGGGGCGTGAAGCGCACGTCCAGGAGGAAGGTGCGCGCCGCGAGGACGCCCATGACGAGCTCGTGGACGGTCGGATCCGGCACGAGGAGCACGAGACGGTCACCGAGCGCGACGACATCGAACATCCCGGTCGGGGCGCCGTGTGGGTCGAGGACGAGCGCACTGCGGACGTGGGTGACGGGTACCTCGACGAGGTGCTGCGTCGTGACGTCCTCGAGGTAGCGGGCGCGATCTGCTCCCGTGACATCGATGCGCTGGAGCGTGGTCGTCGCCACGAAGGTGTCCACGGCAGGATCTCCTGACGATCGGCCGGACGTGCCCGAACGCTCGGGAGGGTACGGCCGAGCGCTGCCAGCGACAGGCCGTCACGGCAGCCGCGGGCACCGGAGCCGCCACTGCGGTTCTCCGGCAGACGCCGCGGGCACCCCCGCAGGCCACGACTAGGGCGGGTCAGGCCCGAGCAGGGTGGACTGCTCCCAGGGGTCCGATCGATCACCGACCGTGGGCGATCCTCGGGGCGACGGTGGTTCCCAACCTGTCGCCGGTGGTGTGGCCAGCGGGCCCGGACCGTCAGGATCAGGTTCGTTCGATGACGGCGGGGACCCTCTGGGGCCATCGGCCGCCGGCGGCGGCCGGTCGGGATGGTCGGAGGACACCGGTGTGTACGAGACGGCGGTGCCCACGATCTCGATGCGGTGGAAGCCCCGATCGAAGATGCGGTGGTGCCGACGGCAGAGCAGCGCCGCGTTGTCGGGTGCGAGGCGTCCATCGGCCGCGAAGGGGGTGTGACCGTGGGCCACGTCGCACCACGACACCGGAGCATCGCATCCCGGCCAGGTGCAGCCACCGTCCCGGACGACCAGCGACCGCCACAGACCGATCGGCACGGTGCGGACCGCCTCCGAGGCCTCGATCGGCGTGCGCTGCGCATCCAACACCAGGCGGGTCACGTCGCTGTCGGTCAGGAGCGAGCCGAACTCGTGGCTCGTGACCGGCTGACCGGACCACCCGAACTGCCCGACCGCGACCTGGTCACCGGCGCGGTAGGCCGCCAGCTGCTCCGCGTCGACGATGACGATCACGTGCGGACGCACGCCGTGGGCGGTCGGCGCTTCGCCCACCCGTAGGGCCGCAGCGCACAGCTGCTCGAACGCATCGGCGTTCCGCTGCTCCGGGGACCGATGCTCCCCGGGGGCGTCTGGCTTGCGGAAGGCGTCGAAGGCGACCCGCGCCTGCTCCGCAGCTGCACCGTAGAGCAGGCCGGAGAAGGCGAACCCACCGTCGCTGGTGTCCGTCGCACGCACCCGCCGCGCGATCTGCTGGCGACGCTCGTCCTGCGCCGCGGCCGACGGGGTCTCCCTCCCGAGTATGGACCTCGCTCGCTTGCCGAAGGCGATCGGGTCGAGCTGGTGTGCGAGCTCGAGGAGCTCGCACTCGACCTCGTCCCGCCGCTCAAGCGACAGCGCCTCCAGGACCCGTGCGATGATCCTGGCGTGCTCAGGACCGATCGCTCCCTCGGCGAAAGCGACCCCGGTCTGACCGTGGTCGCGGGCGGCCAATCCCGCCTCGATCTCCCGCTTGACTTCGGATGGACTCATCCGCTGGTCCGAGGCGATGTCACGCTGATGGTCGCGGATGGCGGCGCCGGTCGGCCCCGAGGACGACGCGCTGAGACGCCGCGCCTGGGATGACGCTGCGGCACGGGAGCGGAGCGCGACCAGTTGGGCGATCGGTCGGCGGAGTCGCTGCAGCAGCTCATCAAGGGTCGCATCGGCGAGGTCGTCGAGGTCGACGTCGACGAGCCTGGCAACCGAGTCCTCGGCCTCCGCCAGCGCATCCGGCAGGGGTCCGGGCGTGGCGCCTGCCATCGAAGCCCGGCGCTCGTCGTGTCCGCTCGTCTCGTACCCGGAGCGGCCCTCGGCCGCCAGGCCGGCGTACCAGGCACCCGGACACGGCCGGGACCACCCGGCTCCCGGGGCCAGCCCTCCTGGCGGAGGTGACACGTGTCCGGCTCGGCGTTGCACCCCTGCTCCCGTCTGTCGGCGACACCTGCGGTCGCCTCTGGAAGCCCAGCGTAGCCGAACATGTGTTCGAGTCAAGGGTGATGTGTGCTCGATCCAAGTTCTGTGGACAACGTCGCCGGGCACCGCGTCGTACGCTGACACGACGCGGGTGTGGCGGAGCTGGCAGACGCAGAGGACTTAAAATCCTTGGGGCCGTGAGGCCCGTGTGGGTTCGAACCCCACCACCCGCACCGACGTCCGGCCCGTGGGCAACGCAGCCGATCGATCCGGCCTCCCGGCGTCGGGGCGGCCGGTCGACCGCCCGGCGACGACCGGCAGGCCGGGACCGGCCGACCACCGCCTGGACCACTCGGCCGCGCCCCGCCCGGCAGGCCGCCCCATGGACGGCCCGGACACGCTCCCGCCGGCCGATCACCCAGCGACGGGCGGCGCAGCCGCGCCCAGCCGTCCCTGACGATCAGCCGGCGAGGGTGGCCTGATCGGGCGTCCCCGCGTCGGAGGCGCGCGCACCAGCGATCAAGCGGACCAGGGGCCCGCGAGCGAAGGGCGAGCCGTCACCGACCGCGACGCCGACCGACCGCCAGGCGGCCGGCGGGATCCCCAGATCGGCGAGGTAGAGGTCACCGACGTAGGCGTGGGTGACCGGCGCGCGGAGCCCGACCAACGGCAGTCCGAGGGCCACGGTCACGTCCGCCGTGATGCAGGGGCCCCGCAGACCGTCGTCGGGGCTGATCCCGCTCGGCAGCTCCAGCGACACGACCGGCACATCGTGACGGCGCAACCACCTGGCGGCAGCCTTCGGCAGGTCGGCCAAGGGCGGCACAGCCCCCACACCGAGCACCGCGTCGACCACGACCTGGCCAGGGGCACGGGCGTCATCCAGGCTGGCTGGCCCGATCCGTGCCACCTCGATGCCAGCGGCCTCCAGCAGCGCCAGCTGGGCCGGGTGGCGGGGATCGCCGACCGCCACCACGTCGACCTGCGCGCCGGCCGCGGCCAGCAACCGCGCGGCCACCAGACCCCCACCGCCGTTGCTCGACGGTCCGGCGAGCACCGTCACGCTGACATCGGACAGCGCCAGCCCGTGGAGCCGTCGGACCACGTGGGCGATCGCGCGGCCTGCCTGCTCCGCCCGTGCCGCGGCACCGACGCCGTGCCCGTCCAGCCAGCGGCGCACGCCCCTGACCTGCCCGGAGGTGACGTGCACCACCTCGGCCTGCTCGAGGGTCGGCAGCTCCCCCTCGAGGCGGGGTCGGCGCTCGCGGGCGGGGACCTGCTCCCAGGGACGGACCGCGCGGTCCTCGCCCAGCTCGTGGGGCTCGCGACCGCCGTGCCAGCCGGGCACGGCGGTGTCGAGCAGGACCGACAGCACCACCGCCGTGGCACCCCACAGCAGGTCGTCATCGAGCTGCCACGCCCAGGTGGACCCCTCCAGCGACAGGGGCGCGTGCCGCCACCGCTGCGGGTCCAGCAGCCGGTCGAGTGGGACGCGGAGGATCTCGTCCACCTCCCAGGGGTTCTCCGCGAGAGCATGGGGCGCCCGCCAACGTGCGAGCACCGGCGCGACCCAGAACCGCGAGGGAGGGATATAGAACACCGGCCCGACCCCCACCACCTCGACGCTGTCGGGACGCAAGCCGACCTCCTCCCGGGCCTCTCGCAGGGCGGAGTCCTCGAGCGACTCACCCGGCTCGCGTCGACCTCCAGGGAACGAGAGCTGCCCCGGATGTGACCGGAGATCCCGCCGGCGCCGGGTGAGCACGACCTTCAGCCCGTCGGCCGCCTCCTCGACCAACACCAGGACCGCCCCGACCCGCGCCTCCGCCGGCGGCGTTCTCGCCTCGGCCGGCACGTCGGCCAGGGCGCTCCGAAGGCGCCGCCAGAAGGCATCGGAGGGTGGTGCAGCCACCGGCTCATCCAGCACCGTGACCCCCGTCGCTCGACGCAGCATCGGCCCCGTCGGGACCCGATCGATGGCCCTCGCGGCCGGCGGGATCGACCGGGAAAGCGTGGAACTGGGCGACGACCCGCTCGCTGCCCGGCGGCGGGGTGCGGTCGACGACCCGTGCCCGGAAGCGTTGCAGGACGGCCACCACCTCGTCACGGAGCTCGGCCAACTCCTCGGCCGTGCCCTCGAAGCGCATCGTGGTACTCACCGAGGACCGCAGCCACTCCACGTCCCAGGTCTCGGCGGTCGTGTACCAGCGCTCCAGCTGTCGAGCCGCGTTCTGCCAGAGCTGGCCGGCTGCGATCCGCAGCGCCGCGGAGGTGCCGGGCTCCTCCATCAGCCGCTCGGCATCGAGGTTGTAGCCACCAGGGCGCACCCGCCACCAGCGGTCCCGGCGGTCGCCGCGTGCGGGGTCCTCCTCGATGAATCCATGCTTGGCGAGGACCCGGAGGTGGTAGCTGGTCGTCCCGGAGCTCTCCCCCACCGCGGCCGCCAGCTGCGATGCGGTCGCCGGGCCGCCGTCCGCCAGCAGGTCGTACATCCGCACCCGCAAGGGGTGGGCCAGGGCCTTCAGCCTCGCGGGGTCAACGTCGAGCGGCCGGGGGAGCTCAGCCGCTGCCCTGGCACCGGTAGCGCGTTCATCGCTCACTGTGACGCTCCTGCCGCACATATCACCGAGGAATCTTTGCAAAATTAATTCTGCAGAAGTAGCTTCGCAGAACTTCCTTTGTGATCGTACCGTGAGGTCGTCCCGTGACCACGTTGTCCGGCCCGTTCCACCGTCTCTTCGCCGCATCGGCCACGGCCAACCTGGCGGACGGCCTGGTCCTGGTCGGGGTGCCGCTGCTGGCACTGCGTACCACCCGGGAACCGATCCTCATCTCCGGGATCCAGGCCGTGTTCACCCTGCCCTGGCTGCTGTTCGCACTGCAGGCCGGGGCCCTCGCCGACCGTCGGGGCCGTCGGGGGCTGCTCGTCGGTGCCGCCACGCTGCGCGGCATCGTCCTCGCGTTGGCGGGGGCCGCGGCACTGACCGGCAACCTGACCCTGGCGGCCATCTACCTCACCGTGTTCGTGCTCGGGTTCGGCGAGGTGCTGTTCGACACCACCAGCCAGTCCCTGGTCCCCGCGATGGTCGCCCGTGAGGACCTCGGGCGTGCGAACGGGCGGCTCATCGGCGCCCAGACGGTGATGAACAACTTCGTCGGTGCACCCCTGGCCGGCGTCCTCGTCGGGCTCGCAGGTGCGGCGGTGCTCCTCGGGCCCGCAGCGCTGTACCTGATCGCCGCAGGTCTGCTCGCAGGGCTGCCCCAGCGCTACCAGCCCGAGGCCCGGCCGCCGGCCACGATGCGTGCGGACATCGCCGAAGGCCTGCAGCACCTGCTGCAGCACCCGACGCTGCGCTCGCTGGGGATGCTCGGTGCGGTCCTGAACCTGGCCAACGCGGCCTACTTCGGCGTCATCGTGCTGTTCGTGGTGGGCGAGGGCTCGCCGATGGGCCTCCCCGAGGTCGCCTTCGGCGCCCTGGCGGCGATGCTGGCCGCCGGCAGCGTCACGGGTTCGCTGCTGGCCGCCAGGCTCGAGGCCCGGTTCGGTCCCCGCCGCACCCTGCTGACGGGTGTGGCCGGCTCGAGCCTGCTGATGGTGACGCCCCTGGTCACGACGGCCGTCGCTCCGATCGCTGCCATGGCGTTCCTGCTTGGCCTGGCCAGCGTGCTCGTCAACGTCGTCGTCGTGTCGAGTCGGCAGCGCATCGTGCCGGGCTCGCTCCTCGGTCGCGTCAACGCCTCCTTCCGGCTGCTGGTGATGGGAGCGATGCCCCTCGGCGCCGCCGTCGGGGGCGCGATCGCCTCGGCGACCGATCTGCGGGTGACCTTCGCCACCGCGGTCGCCCTGCAACTACTGGCGCTCCTCGCGCTCCATCGGCCGATCACCGACGCCGCGCTCTGCCCGGTGGACGACCCCGAGGAGGCACCGACGACCACCGCCGGCGCGACACGGTGACCTCGCGGACCCCGGCAGGCACCCACAGCCGCAGCGCCGGTCGCTGCTGCTCAGGCCAGGGAGGCCACCAGGCCATCGAGGTTGTCGGCCTCACTGATGGTGACCTCGTCCAGTCCCATCCGCGCCAGGGCCGCGTGGAGCACCAGCGCTCCCCCGTGGATCACGTCCTCGCGCCCGGGCTGGACCGGTCCGAGCGTCGCACGTTGGGAGGAGGTCATGCCCGACAGCCGCTCAGCCAGAGCTGCCAGCGCCGGGGCCGGCAGGCGGGTCCGATGGATGCGGTCCTCGTCGTAGCCGGGCAGGCCGAGGTGGATCGCACCGAGCGTCGTGGCGGTCCCGGCCACGCCGATCAGCGACGCCGCCCCGGTGATCGCGACGCCCTGTTCCGCGAGGACCGCCTCCGCGTGGTCCAGCTGCTGCTCGATCATGGCGCGGGCGGTCCGCAGCTCGTCGACCGACGGCGGGTCCGAGGCGAGGTGGCGCTCGGTCACCCGCACGCAGCCCAGCTGCAGCGACACCGACCCGGCCACCTCGCCGTTGCTGCCGCCCAGGATGAGCTCGGTCGACCCCCCGCCGATGTCGATGACCGCCGTGGGGCGGGCCACCTCGACCGCCGTCGCCGCCCCCAGGTAGGCCAGCTGGGCCTCCTCCTCGCCCGTGATGACCTCGGCCTCCACACCGGTCGCGGCCCGGACGCCGTCGAAGAACCGCTCCCGGTCAGCGGCGTCCCGCACCGCCGAGGTCGCCGCGATCCGGACCCGATCCCGGACGCCGTGGGACCTCCAGACCACACGGAAGCCCGCGATCGTCTCCAGGGTGCGCGCGAGCGCCCGGTCGTCGAGGTGCCCCGTCGAATCGACGCCTGCGGCCAACCGCGTGATGACCATCTCACGCGTCAGCCGGGCCCCGTCGCCGTCGACGACGAGCAGGCGGACGGAGTTGGAGCCGACATCGACGGCAGCGCGGGGCGTGGACACGGGGTCACTCCGAAGCGGGATCCTCGGCGGGTGGGGTGCCGGCCACCTCGCCGCCTGCCCGGAGGAGCTCGTCGGGGACGCAGGGCCCGGGGCAGGGCGCGGGGGTGGCGTGCTCGACGGTCCACGCCCCGACCGGGTTGTCGCCGGTGGCCAGGTGGTGGGCGGCGTGCACGTGGAGGCACTTGATGTACTTCGGCATGCCGCCGGCGCTCGGATCGCCCGGCAGTGGTTCACCGAGCTGGTCACGGAAGGCGACGTAGCGCTCGGAGCCCGCGGCGTACGCCGCAGCGAGGTCCGGCTCCGCCTCGAGCCGCTGGTTGAGCCCCACCATCGCGTGGTCGGCTTCCAGGCGGCCGACCCGGGAGCGCAGCACCGGGCAGGTCAGCCAGAACACCGTGGGGAAGGGCGTGCCGTCATCCAACCGCGGCTGGACCCGCGCCACGGTCGGTAGGCCGTACACACACCGGTGGACGACCGCAGGGCGGCCGCGCGCCGGGCGGCCGAGCTGGGCCGACAGGACGGCCACCTCGCGGGCATCAGCGACCGGAGCGGCGGCGGCGGCTGCGTAGGACGCCGCCGGATCGGGCTGGACGGCGTCCTGGCTGGGCGGCAGCGCGCGGGAGCCCGCGTCGCCATCGGTGGCAGGGACGGGGGTGGACGCCCCGTCGGGGGAGGTCACGCGCCGGTGCGACCACGCCGCTGGCGGCGCGCCTCACCCTGGATCATCTGGGACTTGTGCATGAAGCGACGGAGCCGCTTGTTGAAGTCCTTGTCCAGCTTGGAGCGGAGGTTCGGGGTCTCCTCGTCCTGCCAGTCGGGATCAGCACGCTTGATCGACAGGTCGACCTTGCCGTCCTCCTTGACATCGAGGA
>SLQK01000010.1 GCA_007131525.1 Nitriliruptoraceae bacterium
CGGATCGGTGGGGCGCCGGCGTCGCCGCCGGCGCCCCGGACCGATCAGGGCTTGAACTCGGGGCTGCGCTGCACCAGCCGAGGCGATGGGTTCAACGCGTCGACGTCAGCACATGCGCTGGCCTCGATGATGTCGGTGGAGACGCCGCGCCCGGTGCAGCGCTGCTGGTCCTCCACCTCGACGGTCACCGTCACCTCACGGGGGACATCGATCCCCCCGCACACGGCGGTGACCTGGAACGAGACCAGGGAGACCTCGTCCCGGCCGACGGCGTGGCGGATCGCGCCACGGGCCGCGCTGACCATCCCGTCACCGGACGCGGTGGCGGTGACCACCGAGCCCGGCTCCTCACCGATCGCGGCTGCCACCTCGGCGTCCGCGAGCCGGATCCCGACCGTCGCCCGGGGTGGTGCGACGGTCCCGCCGGCGACCTCGAGCGAGCATCGCTCGTGGCCGCCGACGGCCCTGACGTGCGTCTTGAAGAGCACGACGGGGTCAGCGGCCTGGTCGGTGCCGACCGGTGTGCTCATGGGTCCTGCTCCTGCTCCCGCACGCTGCCGTGCGCTCGCCCGTCCTTGGGAAGCTCCTCCGCGTCACCGTCGTCGAGGGGTCAGGACGGCGCCGCGGCATCAAAGGACGAGCAGCAGGAAGAGGCCCGCGATGAGGGCCTGGAGCGCGTGACGCAACCCGCGACCGGCGTCGGCCGGATCGAGAACGGGGCTGGAGACGTCGCGCATGACGGCGAGTATGGCGTCACCCCCACCCCGGATGCAAACGCCGCCGGGCGCTCAGCGACCCGCCATGCGGAGCGCGAACCCCTCTCGGGATGGCCACCAGGCCGTGTGAGCACCTCCGGCGGTCGGTCGGCGGCCGGTCGGCAGGGCGGCGGCAGGGCGCGCCGCGGGTAGCGTCCTCATGCGTCCTCGCCCGACCGACCGACGCCCAGACCGACGCCCAGACCGACCCCCAGACCGACCCCCAGACCGACGCCCAGACCGACGCCCAGACCGACGCCGAGGCCGACGCCACGATGGTCCCTCCCCCCACGCCGAACGACCCCGCAGCGCTCACGCCCGAACTGGTCGACGACGCCCGTGCCACGGCTCGCGACGCCGCCGATCACGCCGACATCGAGGTGGAGGACGCCCACACCCACGCGCGGCTACGCGACGCGGTCACACTGTTCGACGCGGTGTGGGGCCGGGAGACCCAGGCCGGCAGCATCTTCGCCCCTGAGGCGCTCACCGCGCTGGCGCACGCCGGCGGCCAGGTCTCGATCGCGCGAGGTCGCGGCGACGGGCGCGTCGTCGCGGCCACCGCGGCGTTCCTCGGCCGGGACCACGCGGCCGGCACGGTCCACCTGCACTCCCACGTGACCGGCGTCGTGGCCGGCGAGGAGGGCCGCGGCATCGGTCGCGCGATGAAGTGGCACCAGCGGGCCTGGGCGCTGGAGCGCGGCATCGGCGAAGTGCGCTGGACCTTCGACCCGCTGATCCGTCGCAACGCGGTGTTCAACCTGGCGCTGCTCGGGGCCGGGGTGCGCGGCTACCTCGTCGACCTGTACGGCCCCATGCCCGATGCCCGCAACCACGGGCTGCCGACCGACCGGCTGGAAGCGAGCTGGGACCTGACCGCCCCGCGGGTACGGGCCGCGACCGAGGGGCGGGTGGCCACCCCCGACGTCGAGGCGCTCAAGGGCGCGGGGGCCAAGGTCCTGCTGGACGTCGGCGACGGGGAGGAACCGATCCACACCCCGACCACCGCCGCCCGCCGTCTCGTGCGCATCCCGGCCGACATCGAAGGGCTGCGCCGCGACGCACCGGAGCTCGGACGGGCCTGGACCGAGGCCCTGCGGGCCACCCTGGGAGCGGCCCTGGACGCCGGCGCCCGGCTGACCGGCTGCACCCGGGACGGCTGGTACGTGCTGGCCGAGCCGGTCGGGCTGCGCGAACTCGCGGACCGGCGGTGAGCGCCACGCTCCCGCCCCTCGAGCCCGTCGAGGTGACGGCGGTCGACCTGGTCCGGGTCTCGATGCCGCTGGTGCGGCCCTTCACCACCTCCTTCGGGCGCCAGACCGAGCGCGCCGTGCTGCTGGTCCGCGTCCGGGGTGCCGGCCACGACGGCACCGAGGTGGTCGGGTGGGGCGAGTGCGTGACCCCGGCCGCGCCGGTGTACTCCGAGGAGTTCACCGACGGGGCGGCGCTCGTGCTGCGCGACCATCTGGTCCCGACGCTGCTCCAGGGCAGCCGGGAGGTGGGTACGGAGGACATCGGTGACCGGCTGGGGCACCTGCACGGCCACCGCATGGCCCGGGCGGCGTTGGAGCTCGCCCTGCTCGACGCCCAGCTCCGTGCCGCCGACCGGCCGCTCGCCGACCACCTCGGCGCTGTCCGCGACCGGGTGCCGGCGGGCGTCAGCGTCGGGATCCCGGACGACGGCATCGCGGGCCTGGTCGAGCAGGTGGCCGGCTACCTCGACGAGGGCTACCTGCGCATCAAGGTCAAGGTCGAGCCCGGTTTCGACGTGGCGCCGGTGACCGTCCTGCGGGAGACCTTCGGGACGGGGTGCGCGCTGCAGGTGGACGCCAACGCCGCCTACGACGCCGACGATCCCGATCACCTCGCCGCCCTGGACGCCCTGAACGAGCTGGGACTACAGATGCTCGAGCAGCCCTTCGGGGCGGCACGGCTCCGCGACCACGCCCGGCACGCCGCGAGGTGGCGCACCCCGGTGTGCCTGGACGAGTCGATCCACGATGCTGCCGACGCCGCTGATGCGATCGCGATGGGGGCGTGCGGCATCGTCAACATCAAGCTCGGGCGGGTCGGCGGCATGGCCGAGGCGGTCGCGATCCGGGACCGGTGCCGGGCGGCCGGCATCCCCGTGTGGTGCGGGGGCATGCTCGAGACCGGGATCGGTCGCGCCGCCAACGTGGCCCTCGCCGCGACCGAGGGGTTCGACCTGCCGGCCGACACCTCCGCCTCCGACCGGTACTGGCGTGAGGACCTGACCGAGCCGTTCCACCTCGTCGACGGGCACCTGGCGGTTCCCACCGGCCCCGGCATCGGCCGCGTCCCCCGCGCGGATGCCCTGCGGGACGCCGAGGTGGAGCCGCTGCTCGGGTGAGGCCGACCCCGGCGGATGCCCGGTCCGGTCGGGGGTCGGGCCACGATGAGGGGTCAGGTCGCATCCGCGACCGTGGCGACCCTCGAGCCACGGCGCAGCGTCTCCTTCGCGACCCGTCCGATCCGGGCCACCCGCTCCTGGTCGACCGGATCGGCGAGCTCCGCACTGGCGAGCACCCGGTCGATCTGCCCCGCGACCACCTCGGCCCGGTCCGCGCTGTCCGCCACGTGCTCCGCGACGTCGATCAGCAGCGTCAGCAGCGCCGCGAGCACCTCCGGATCCGTGCGGCCGTAGCGCCGGACGCCGCCGACGGCGAGCTCGAGCAGGGCGGCGAACCCAGGCCGTGGCGCTGCCGCACGCACCTGGCCATCCTCGTCGTCGAACACGTCGTCACCCAGGGGGTGGCCGGCGTAGCGGCACAGCACCGCCGACATCTGCGCCACCGCCAGAGCGGCCGTCGTCGGGTCGTTCACCCCCGGTGACAGCGCCCGGGTCGCCACGTCCTGGAGCTGGCGGAGCCCGAAGGCCAGGTCGGTGGACTCGGTCCGGTCGACCCCGAGGTGGACGTAGCGGTGGACGAGGGTCGCGAGCTCGTCCCGGTCGCCCGGGCCGACCTCGCCGTCGTCCCCCCAGCCCCAGGCCAGGGTGGTGCCCTGGGTGACCCAGTCCCCCAGGGTGGGGCGCAGTCGCAGCCGGACACCGGCCGCCCGCGCCGCGTCGGCGAGCCCGTCGATGTCGACCAGCTGCAGGAACCCGTCGCGCCGTGCCCACACCGGGACCGCCCCCGGCGGAGGGTCGGGTGCCAGCCGGTCCGGGATCGTGTCGCGGTCACCGGGCACGGCCGCGAGCTGCTGGGTACTGAAGGTGACGATCTCGTGCATCACCACGTCCACGCGCAGGTGCTGGGTGACGTAGTGGATGAAGTACAGCAGCAGGCCGACCGCCACGAAGGACAGGATCAAGGCCACGGTGACGGCGAGGCGCGGCACGAAGACCTCGACGCCATCCCCTTCGGAGCGGACCAGGCGGAGCACGCCGACGGAGAACACCGCCGAGCCGACCATGCCGCTCATCACGACCTGGACCCGTCGGCTGCGAAGGAAGGTCCGCAGCAGTCGGGGGGTGAACTGCGATGCGGCCATCTGGAGCGCGACGACCGTCAGGGAGAACACCAGCGCGATCACGGTGATGGTGGCACCCGCCAGCTGGGACAGGATGGCGCGAGCCCCGTCCGGGGTCCCCCCGAACACCAGCTCCGGTGGCAACCAGGGCGGGAGCGGCTCCAGCATCGACAGCAGCGGCGCGAGCGCCACCGCGACGACGACCGTGCAGGTGGGGATCAGCCACAGCGAGTCGCGGAGGTCGTCCCACCAACCGCTCAGCCTGACACCCACCGTCACCGTCGTCCCCTCGGGTCGCCGGGGGTGAGGCTACGTCGCCGCGCTTGTCGACGTGGGAGGGGCCGGCGTGACCGACGGTAGGTGAACGGGGCCCCTGGGGGGCGCGCCGGACGCGCACCGTCGGGAAGCCTGACCCGCCGGCGCGCGTTGCGTGAGCGCTACCGTCCCGTCTCCCCCGACCTGCGGGCCGAGCCCGCCGGATCCCCGCCACCCCGTGCGAGAGGCCCCACCACCGTGACCTCGCTGCTGCCGACGCTGGCCCAGATCCCCTCCCCGCCCCGACCCGGGATCGAGCTCGGGCCCCTGGACCTGCGCATGTACGGGGTCCTGATCGCGGTGGGCGCGTTCCTGGCGCTGCAGGTGCTGGTCAGGCGGTACGAGCGGTTCGGCGGGGACCCGGACATCGCCGAGAAGGCGGGTCTGCTGGCGCTGCTCGGTGGGCTCCTCGGTTCCCGCATCGGCTACATCATCCCTCGGTTCCTCGAGGACGGTGCCCATGGTGCGGCCTACATCACCCGGCCTGGGGACATCCTCGCGATCTGGCAGGGCGGCCTGGCGTTCTTCGGCGGGCTGGTCGGTGGGGCGCTGGCCGTCATCCTCTACGCGCGTGCCAAGCGTGCGGACATCCCGGCGATGATGGATGCGGTCGCCCCGGCGCTCCCGCTGGCCCAGGCGATCGGCCGGTGGGGCAACTACTTCAACCAGGAGCTGTTCGGACGCCCCACGGACCTGCCCTGGGCCCTCGCGGTCGACGACCGCGTGGCGGAGCGTGCCGGCTACCCGCCCGGGACGACCTTCCACCCGACCTTCCTGTACGAGTCGCTGTGGAACCTCGCCCTGGTTGGTGTGATCCTGTGGCTGGACCGGGCCGGCAAGCTCCGGCGTCGCGGCTCGCTGCTGTTCGTCTACCTGATCGGGTACGGCATCGGCCGCGGCTGGACCGAGACGCTGCGGATCGACACGATCGAGCGGTACCTCGGCCTGTCCCGCAACAACTGGATCGCCATCGCCGTCGCGCTGGTCGGCGTGATCGGCCTCGTGTGGTGGGAGCGAAAGGGACCCGGCGAGCGGCTGGATGGCGGGAGCGACGCTGACGGCGACACCGAGGCCGGCGCTGACCCCGGGACCGACACCGACACCGAGACCGACAGCGGGACCGGCGCTGACAGGGACACCGGGACCGACACCGACACCGACTGACCGCGGTCATCGCGAACCCCGGTGGGGTGCGTGCTGAACCGGAAGGGAGCTCGAGCATGTGCAGCAAGGCCACCTGCCGCGCCTGCGGCAAGACGACCTGGGCGGGGTGCGGACAGCACGTCACCCAGGTCATGGCACGCGTGCCGCGTGACCAGCAGTGCTCGTGCACCGACGCGGAGCGCCAGGCGGCTGCCCGCTCCGGCGGGGGCTGGCTGTCGAAGCTGTTCGGGCGCTGACGCCGGCCAGGACGCCGTCGGGGGCACCGCTCAGACGGCGGCGAACCACCCCATCGCACCCCGATCGGCCAGGCTCGACTGGTGCGGGTGGAACATGTAGCGACCCGGCTCGGGCAGGGTGAACTCCACGATGGCCCGCTCCCCCTGGGTCAGGGCCACGACGTCGGTGTGCTCGTCGGGGTCCAGGGCGGTCCCGGTCCGGTAGACGTCGAAGGTCTGGGCGTGGAGGTGGAAGGAGGCGATCGGGTCGTGCTCGAGCAGGTTGACGAGGTAGACCCGGACCCGCTCACCCACCGGGACGCGGATCGGGAAGCGGTGGTAGGCGCCGGCGACCCCGTTGAAGGTCACCAGCTCGTTGCGACCGTCACCGTCAAGGTCCCACCCGCCGAGGACCAGCACGACCTCCAAGGCCGGCGGTCGACCACCCGGCGGATCCACGATCAGCGCGCCGTACAGCCCGCGACCGATGTGCTCCGCGATCGGCGCGGTGTGGCAGTGGTACGGGTGCAGCCCGAAGGGCTCAGCCACCACGTCGTAGGTGAACTCCCCGCCGGGTGGGATCGGCTCCCAGCCGTCCATGGCCGGATCGTGCCGGCCGTGGAGGTGGACGTTGTGGGCATGGGAGGTGTGGTTCGCCATGCGGATGCGGAGCCGGTCGCCCTCGGTGGCACGCAGGATCGGGCCGGGCACGGTGCCGTCGTAGGTCCACGCATCGACGACGACCCCCTCACCGACGGCGAGCTGGCGCGACGTGACCGACAGGTCGTAGCTGCGGGTGACCCCACGGCGACCATCGGGCGGCGGGGGGAAGGTGACCGCGTCGAGGTCGGCCTGGGTGAGCGAGGTCGGTGGTGCCGCCGCGTGGCCGTAGTGGCCATGCTGGGCACCCGCCGAGCTGCCCACGACCGCCGACGGTGGCTCGTCGGTGCCGTAGACGTGATGCTCCGGTCCGCGATCCTCGGCCGTCGCCACCGCGTGACGGTGCGGGATCAGCTCGTGGCCGAGCACCCCACCGCCCACCGCGAAGGCCCCGGCGATCCCGGCCCGTCGCAGGACCTCCCGCCGACTCCACCCGGTCGGCTGGTCCTCGGCTGCCCGCGCGGACTCGGGGGCCGGCTCCTGGCCCATCAGCCCGCGGCGCCGAGGCCAGCTGTGACCCCGAGCACCGCCAGCCATGCCAGCACCCCACCGCCCACGTAGGTCGCTGCCAGCCAGCGCGGCAGGTTCGGGCTGGCCAGCAGGTAGCCAGCGGCGCCGAGGAACGGGATCACCAGGACCACCGCGGCCCACCCGACCGCCGCTCCCGTGGCGACCGCCCCCGCGTTGAGCCGCCACGACAGGTCCCACAACGCGACCGCGATCCAGGCCCCCAGCACGGCGAAGGGCAGCACCGTGGCGTACAAGCCGATGACCACCTGCAGCGCACCCATCACATGACCTTCTGTCGTCGTCGGTCGTCGGGTCTCACAGCAGTCCCCCGATCACCGCCGCGGCTGCCAGCAGGACGGCCATGACCACCGTGGCGGCGGCGACGCTCACCCACCTGAGCCACCGCGGCAACCTCGCGCCCCCGGCCAGCAGGTAGACGGGCGCGCCGAGGAACGGGACCACCAGCACCGCCACGGTCCAGGCCACCGTGGCCCCCGCAGCGAGGTCGTCGCGACGGGCCAGGTCGAGCAGGCCGAGCGCGACCCAGGCCCCGAACAGCGCGAAGGGGGCCAACCAGCCCAGCACCCCGAACAAGGTGGAGAAGCCACCCAAGCCGAGTGGCACCCCCGCCACCAGCGGCACCGCGGCCCGGTCGGTGACCAGCTCGGCCGGGGCTGCGGGTACCTCGATGTCGTCGAGGTCGAGGCCGACACCCGCGAAGACGTCCACCGCCGGGACCACGGGGGCGTCGGCACCACCCGGCAGCGACGGCTGGTCTGGCGGATGGGGTGTGTCGCGGTGGTCGTTGTCCGGCTGGAGGCCGAACTCGCTCTCGGCGACCAGGCCGACGAAGGACAGGGTCGGCGCCAGGTGGTAGCGCGACGGCGCGCGGAACGCGCCGCGATCGGGGTCGGCGGGCCCGGCGTGCGCGCCAGCGACGGCGTCGGGTCCACAGCCAGCGATCGTCTCCAGCGCTGCGGGCACCGTCCGCGCGGGCGTGTTGCCACCGAAGCAGTTGCCCGTGAGCGCCGGGCCGGCCAGCACCAGGTCGGCGTACCCGGACCCCTCGATGACGTTGTCGGTGACGACGTTGCCGCCGCTCATCCAGAAGTTGCGGCTGAGGTTCGGTCCGACGGTCACCCCGCTGCGGTCGTGGTTCACGATGCGGTTGCGGGTGACCAGGGTGTCCATGCCACCCGTCAGCAGCACCCCGTTGCCGAAGGCCGACCACTGCAGGCTGAGCGCTGGTGCCTCGCGGCTGTCGTTGTCGTGGATGAGGTTCCCGGCGATGGTCACCCGACCGAAGGGCGGCAGCCGCTGGGAGTCGAGGGTGTTCGGCACGATCCCCGAGACGTTGTGCCGCCACACCGAGTCGACGATGAACACCTCGGAGGCGTTGGTGCCCGAGTAGCCCATGCCGTTGCGCTCGGCGATCACCTCGGTGAGGACCGCGTCGCACGGGTCGCACTGTCCGACGTAGAAGCCCGCGTCCTTGGACCCGCTGGCGTAGCTGTGCTCGAACAGCCCGTCGCTGGAGTCGAAGGCGTAGATGCCGTAGATCGCGTTGTTGATCGCGGTGAGGTAGGAGCCCCGGAAACCACGCACCGCGGTCCAGTAGATCCCGTTGCCGGTGGTGTTGCGGACCGTGAGGTTCTCCACCGCGACACCATCGGCGGCGACGGTGTTGATGCCGAGCCCGCGCTCATGCTCACCGTCGATGATCACGGCGTTGCGGTCGGTGCCACGGATGGTCAGGTACGGCGTCGAGATGTCGACCTGTTCCTTGTAGACGTAGCGTCCATCGGCGGCGAGGTGCTCGGGGGTCTCGGGCGCCGGCGCGATCAGCACCAGATCACCGGGGTCGGCGGCGTCGACGGCGTTCTGGATCGTCGGGTGCTCCTCTGGCACCCGGCGAGTGACGCCGGTCCACTCGGTGATCGGCTCCGCCGGCGCGTCGTCACCCGCCGCCTGGAAGTCCACGTCACCGACCACCAGCGTCGCGGCCATCCCCGAGGACCCGTCGGCCGGTGCGTGCAGGGAGCAGTAGAACCGGTAGACGCCGGGCTCATCGAAGGTCACCACGACCTCTTCGCCGGGCTCCATCAGGTCGAAGCGTTCGCCGCCGACGGCCTCCCCCGTCGACCAGGCGCCGTCGACATCGATGGCGTTGTGGGGCACCACCCCGCGGTTGCGGAAGCGCACCCCCTCGCCCTCGCCGATGCGGGTCACCTCGCGGTCGAAGAAGTTGTCCTCCATGTCGATGGTGCGGGCGAACTCCGGCGCGTCCGAGCAGGCCCCGGCGAGGACCGCCAGCAGGGCGAGGCCGAGCACCGTGGCGAGTCCGGCACCACGGCTGGACCCACGGCTGGACCCACGGCTGCACCCACGGCTGGACCCACGACCGCACCCACGGCTGCACCGCCCCACCAGCGAACTCCCGCGCCGACCGCTCCCACGACCTCGCCGTCGGAACGCTAGCAGCCGAGGCGTTCCGTGGGCGGCTGGCCCCGGGCCGTCGCGTCCCGCGCCGGCTGTCGCCGCGCGCGACCCGTCGCTTCCGCCCGCCCGCGGCGCGGGCCGCGAAGACCGGGGCGGGAAACCGGACATCCGTGACCTGATCGCCACCCCACGCCACCGTCAGGGAGCCCGTCACGACCACCGTCGCGAGCACCGTCGCGACCACCGAGGAGGCCGCGAGGCAGCGAGGTCCGGTGCTCAGGCCGCACGGCGGGGCGGGGAACCGGACACCCGTGACCGGATCCCCGCCCCGACCCCACCTTGGTGGAGGCTGCGGGGCGGGGAACCGGACATCCGTGACCGACTTCCGACCCCACGTCACCGTCGAGCCTGCGGCACGGGCCGC
>SLQK01000093.1 GCA_007131525.1 Nitriliruptoraceae bacterium
GGCCGATCCCGAGCCAGACCCCGCCGGAGAGCGACCGCCAGGAGCGCACCCCGCGGACCAGCAGCAGCTGGCTCGACCCTGCGAGCAGGAAGGCGGCAGCGGCCCAGGGCGCGAGCCCCGGAGCTGACACCGCGGGCCGGAGCAGCAGCACCGCAGCAAGTAGGAGCAGGGCCGAACCAGCCGCCATCGTGGCGGTGGACGACCACCTCCGTCGCTGCTGCGAGCCCATGACGAACCTACGAGGTGAGGCGCGATCCGGATGCCTGAGAACGTCACGGTGCGCAGAAGACTGGTCGCGTAGCCTACGGTCACGAGCCTACGGATGGGGACCTCGGCGGTGCAGCCGGGCAGGGAGCGTCCAGGATGCGTGAGCCCCACCACTGGCAACTGACCGGCGGACCGTGCATGGTCATCACGGCTGCTGGGGCCTCGGGGACCTCTCCGTGATCGGCCCCGATGACGTGCTCGGACCGGGACGTCGGGACGCAGCCGGGCTCCTCGTGTCGTGGCTCCTGCGGCGGCTGTTCTGGCCGTTGCTGTGGTTCGGCGCCATCGTCGTCGTGCTGACCGGCGTGGCCGACGATCCCGACCGAGTCCGGCCAGAGCTGACATCCGTGGCCGGGCTGGAGGCGCTCCTGCGTTCCCCGACGACCCTGCTGCTGGTGGCTGCACCTGCGGTCCGGCTCGCCTCGACGGTGCTGTCGCTGGTGCTGGCGATGCCGCTGGCAGCACGCCTCCAGCGGGAGGCCGACCGGGCGCTGCAGCGCGGACCTTGGCACCCGCTGCCCTGGATCGATCGGTGGCGGCTGACCAGAGGCTTGCAGCGCGTGCGCTGGACCTCCGCGGTGCGGCGCCGGGCGCGTCAGCGTCTGGGTCGGACCGGTGCGCGGGTCCTGGTGGCCGACCTCGTGCTGCTCGTGACGGGGATCGTGATGGTCCCGGTCGCCGTCGCCGTCCTGGCGAGCGAGCTCGGGTGAGTTCTGCGGGTGGGCCGGCGGCGACGTAGCTCCGGGCCAGACCCACGGGGCAGGGACGCCGGCCGCGGGGAGGGTTCGGCGAACATCGAAGGGCCATCCTGCGGCCCGGGGGCTCACCACAGTCCCACCGCAACTCGCCCGAGGCTGGTTGCTACGGGAGGCCGGCACAACACCGCCACTGTGCACCGGCATCAGCAGGGAGCGTCGAGCTGCAGCACGTCACGATCGCACTGGCCATCGTCGGACTCGGTGCCCTCAGCGCTCGCGGATCGAACAGCGCGTTCCACGACGCGGCCGACACGCAACCGTTCTGCGCGGCGCTGACGGCAGCCGGGCTGGATCCACCGGAGCCAGGCGGGAACCTCGAAGCCGAGCTCACCGACCTGCTGTCGGTCTCGCCTGACGGCATCGCGGACGCCGTCGAGACGGTGCGGGACTACCACCTCGACGTCGACGTGGAAGGGGATGGTGACACCGACACCTCCGACAACATGCCCGCCGAGGTGCAGACCGCGGTCCAGCGTCTCGACGCGTACGCCGGAGAGCACTGCGACGGCGACGGGTCCGTCGTCGACCGAACCCGCAGCTGGCTGGTCCCGAGCGCCTCAGGGCGTCGCGGCTCGCCAGGGCCTGCCCGGTGTTGCGGTCCGGTGGCCACAGCGAGTGCGAGCAGGCGGTGGACCGGCCGGACTCGCCGGGCGGATCCGTGGCGGTTGCACCGGACGCAGCACCCGTTGAGGGAGCGCTGGAGATGCACTCGCCCGCGCCGGCGTGGTCGTGGCCAACGTCGCAGCGCCACGAACCGACCACGCACGCGACCCCGTCCTGCGCCAGCTCACCCCCGGTGTTGTGGTCGCACGCCGCGACATCGAGGGTTTCCTCGCCGTTCGTGTGACCGACGGTGACCGAGCCGCACGGGGCTGACTCCAGCCCTCGGTTCCGAGCCTCGACACGGCGCGGCCACCACCGACCCGGGACGACCGGTTGTGGCGTATACCCTAGGGGGGTATAGTCTCCCGTGTGGCGAGCGACGAGGGTACGTAGATGACGAGTGCGACGATCGAGCCGGCCGCTGACGACCCGCGGACGGTGGAGTTCGCGGCGCAGGGGATGACCTGCGGCTCGTGCGCGGCGCGGATCCAGAAGACCCTGGCCAAGCAGGATGGGGTCTCGGATGCCGAGGTGAACTACGCCACCGGTCGGGCACTGGTCACCCTCGACCCGCAGCGGGTGGACCTGGAGCAACTGCAGCAGGCCATCGACCGGCTCGGCTACCAGCTCGAGCCGGTGCCGGATGAGCCCGAGGGTGACGACCACGACGACGCGG
Organism: Nitriliruptoraceae bacterium; assembly: GCA_007131525.1. Taxonomy (GTDB): domain Bacteria; phylum Actinomycetota; class Nitriliruptoria; order Nitriliruptorales; family Nitriliruptoraceae; genus T1Sed10-7. Next base: position 2,305 of record SLQK01000093.1, read on the forward strand.
AGGACGTCGAGGCGCGGGCGATGCGCAGCTGGTTGATCCGGGTGATCGTCGCGACCCCGCCGACGCTGGTGGTGCTGTGGCTGGCGATGTTCTCCGGTGAGCTCGGGGAGGAGCCGTGGGCCCGGTGGACCCAGTTCGTGCTCACCACGCCGGTGCAGTTCTACGTGGGCTGGCCGTTCCTCAAGGAGATGGTCCGTCGGGCGCTCCGGTTCACCGCGAACATGGACACGCTGATCGGGATCGGCACGCTCGCGGCGTACGGCTACTCGACCGTGGCGCTGTTCACGGGCGGGTTCCTGTACTTCGAGGTCGCGGCCGCGATCGTGGCGCTGCTGGCGTTGGGTCGCTACTTCGAGGCCCGGGCGAAGAGCCGCGCGGGCCACGCGCTCAGGGCGCTGCTGGAGCTCGGCGCGAAGCAGGCCCGGGTGCTCCGTGATGGCCAGGAGGTGCTGGTCGACATCGCCGAGGTGCAGGTCGGTGATCTGCTGCGGGTCCGACCGGGCGAGAAGATCCCGACCGATGGCGAGGTCGTCGACGGCGCGTCGTCGGTGGACGAGTCGATGCTGACCGGGGAGTCGATGCCGATCGACAAGCAGCCCGGTGATCGCGTCGCGGGGGCGACGGTCAACACCAGCGGGGTGCTGACCGTGCAGGCCACGGCGGTGGGGGCCGACACGGCGCTGGCGCAGATCGTCCGGCTGGTGCAGGACGCCCAGCGCGGCAAGGCGCCGGTCCAGCGCCTGGCTGACCGCATCTCCGCGGTGTTCGTCCCCGTCGTCATCGTGCTCGCGATCGCGACCTTCGCCTGGTGGGCCATCGTCGCCGGGGACCCGCTCGCGGGGCTCACGACCGCGGTGGCGGTGCTCATCATCGCCTGCCCGTGTGCGCTCGGGCTCGCCACCCCGATCGCGATCATGGTCGGCACGGGCCGTGGTGCCGAGCTCGGGGTGCTCATCAAGCAGATCGAGACGCTGGAGCGGACCCGCCACATCACCACCGTGGTCTTCGACAAGACCGGCACGCTGACCGAGGGTCGGATGGCGCTGACCGATGTCGCCGTCGCGGACGGGGTCGATGAGGCCGAGTTGCTGCGCCTGGCCGGCGCCGTCGAAGCGGACAGCGAGCACCCCATCGGGCAGGCCATCGCGACCGCGTCACGCGACCGGGTCGGTGAGCTCCCGGCCGTCACCGGCTTCGAGGCACTGGCTGGCGAGGGGGTCCGGGCCGAGGTCGACGGGCGGACCGTGTGGGTCGGACGGCGGAGCCTGCTCGGCGGCCAGTCGCTGGCGCTCTCCACAGAGCTCGAGACCCGGGCGGTCGAACTCGAGCAGTCGGGTCGCACCGCGGTGTTCGTCGCCTGGGACGGTCACGTCCGGGGCGTGCTCGCGGTCGCGGACCAGCTCAAGGGCGGTGCCGCCGAGGTCGTGCGGGAGCTGACCTCGATGGGACTGACGGTCACGATGCTCACCGGCGACAACCAGCGCACCGCCCGCGCCATCGCCGACCAGGTCGGCATCGACCGGGTGCTCGCCGAGGTCTACCCGGGTGACAAGCGCGGGGAGATCGAACGCCTGCAGCAGGCCGGCGAGGTGGTCGCCATGGTCGGTGATGGCGTCAACGACGCCCCCGCGCTGGTGCAGGCCGACCTCGGCATCGCGATCGGGACCGGCACCGACGTCGCGATCGAGTCCAGCGACCTCACCCTGCTGCGCGGCGACCTGGCCGGTGTCCCCCTGGCGATCCGGCTGTCACGGCGGACCTACCGCACGATCCTGCAGAACCTCGGCTGGGCGTTCGGCTACAACGTGGCCGCGATCCCGCTGGCAGCGGTCGGGCTCCTCAACCCGATGATCGCCGGTGGGGCGATGGCCTTCTCCAGCATCAGCGTCGTCCTCAACGCGCTGCGGCTCCGCCGGTTCGGACGTGACCTGACCCGCGCCGCCTGACGCCGACGGCCACCTGCAACCTCGCGGCACCGCGGGTCGGGGACGGCGGTCGCGCCGGGGGATGGACGGGTGGCCGTGGTTGCTCGCGTACCGCCGTGGGACCTGGGCCTGCTGCGGTGCGTGAGCAACGCGCCGCGGGTCGGGGACGGCGGGCGCGCCGCCGGAGGACCCGCGCCAGCGTCCGCCGAGGGCCGGTCGGCGTCGGGTTCGGGGACTTGGTCCCTATAAGGGTCGCCTTACCTAGGTGACCCTGGCCGCAGGCGGCGATCCCCTGCCGCCCGCTCCCGGATCGAGCACCATCATGACCTTAGACGTCGTGCCGCTCCGCACCCCCGTGCGCGTGGCCACCCTCACGATGCCCGCCGTCGACCAGCGGCGCCTCACCGAGCTCGGTCTCCGGCACGGCGCACGCGTCGAGGTGCTGCGTCGCGGCCCCTTCGGCGGCCCGTTGGCGCTGCGGGTGGCCGACGGTGGCCTGCTGGCCCTGCGTCGCGCCCAGGCCGCACGGATCGTCGTCGCCGAGGAGGTCGACCGTGGCTGACCGTCCCGGCCACCCGCCCCGTCCGCGGCCACGTGCGCGGGTCGCGCTGGCCGGCAACCCCAACGTGGGCAAGTCCAGCCTGTGCAATCAGCTCACCGGGGGCCGCCAGCACGTCGCCAACTGGCCCGGCAAGACCGTGGAACGCCACGTCGGTGTCTGCCACCTCGGCGATGTCGACATCGAGGTGGTGGACCTGCCTGGCACCTACAGCCTCGCGGGCACCTCCCCGGAGGAGCAGGTCGCCGTCGAGGCGTTGACCGACCCCGACCTCGACGCGGTCCTGGTCGTCCTGGACAGCACGAACCTGGAGCGCAACCTCTACCTCGCGACCCAGGTGGCTGAACTCGGCCGACCGCTCGTGGTCGTGCTGAACCTCACCGACGCCGCCGCCCGGGACGGCTTCCTGCTGGACGACGTCGCGCTCGGGACCGCGCTCGGCGCCCCGGTGGTGCGCACCGTCGCGCGGACCGGCGTCGGGCTCGACGACCTCCGAGCAGTGCTGGCCGGCCTGGTCGGCGCTGACCTCGGCGCGCGTGGGGAGGTCAGCGCATGACACCGCCGCAGCCCTCCCAGGGCGCCGTGCCAAGCCTCCCGGTCGACTACGGCGCCGAGGTCGAGACCGAGCTCGCCGAGCTGGCGCCGCTGCTCGCCGGCCTCGACCTCGACGGCCGTGGCGATCCCCGCTGGTGGGCGCTCCGGCTGCTCGAGGAGGAGCCGGTCGCCAGCGATCTGGTCGCCGCAGCGCCGGGTGGTGCGGCCGTGGTCGCTGCGGCCGCCGCCGCGGCCGAGCGGATCCGGGAGGCGACCGGGGTCCCCGCTGCGCTCGTGCTCGCCGATCGGCGCTACGCGTGGGCCCATGAGCTGGCCTCGACCTGCGTCCGCCGCGAGACGGTGCCCCGGTCGCGGACCGACCGTCTCGACGAGGTCCTGACACACCGGTGGCTCGGCATCCCGATCTTCCTCGGGCTGATGTGGCTCACCTTCACCCTCGTCGTCGAGGTCGCCGATCCGTTCATCGGGTGGATCGAGGAGCTCACCGAAGGCCCGCTCGCGCGGCTGGCCGGCACGGCCATCGGCGCGGTCGGCCTGGGTGACACGTGGGTGGAGGCCGCGCTGGTCGACGGGCTGCTGGCCGGGGTCGGCGCCGTGCTCGTGTTCCTCCCGGTCCTGACCCTGCTCTACCTCGCCCTCGGGGTGCTCGAGGACTCGGGCTACATGGCCCGTGCCGCGTTCCTGCTGGACCGGGTCATGGCGCCGATCGGGCTGTCCGGCAAGAGCTTCCTGCCGCTGCTGCTCGGCTTCGGCTGCAACGTGCCGGGTGTGTACGCGACCCGGGTGCTGGAGCAGCGCCGGGACCGGATCATCACCGGCCTGCTCCTGCCCTTCGTGTCCTGCGCCGCCCGACTGCCGGTCTACGTCCTGCTCGCCACGATCTTCTTCACGCGGGCCTCGGGCACGATCGTGTTCGCGATGTACCTGCTCAGCATCGCCGCCGTGCTGGCGCTGGGCGCCGTGCTCGACCGCGTCGTGCTGCGCGGCGAACGCGGCAGCTCGTTCATCCTGGAGCTGCCCGCCTACCGGCGCCCCGGTCCGCGGGTGCTCGGCCGCTACGTGGGGCAGCGGGTCGGGGCTTTCGTCACCGAGGCCGGCCCGGTCATCCTCGCTGGCGCCGTCGGGGTGTGGTTGCTGCTGTCGATCCCGGTCGGTGGCAACGGCTCGTTCACCGACACCGACCTCGATGACAGCGCCTTCGCTGCGACCTCACGGGTCGTGGCCCCGACCCTGGCCCCCGCCGGCCTCGGCAGCTGGGAGGTCACCGGCACGCTGCTGACCGGCATGGTCGCCAAGGAGATCATGGTCGCCTCCTTCTGGCAGGTCTTCGACGTCGAGCCGCCCGAGGAGCCCGACGAGACACCCACGCTCCGCGAGGACCTGCTCGACGTCGGGGTCGGGTTCCTGGCCGCGACCCGGGACGCCGTGCTGGCCGTGCCGGCGATGCTGGGGCTCGAGCTCAGGGCCGAGGAGGGCGACGAGGACATCAGCGGCCTCGCCGCGCCGATCCGCGCCGGGCTGCACGACGCGAGCGGCGGTCACGCCGCGCTGGCGGCACTGGCGTTGATGGTGTTCGTGCTGCTCTACGTGCCCTGCTTCGCCACCATCGGGGCGCTACGCCAGGAGCTCGGCACCCGCTGGGCGCTGGTGTCCGTCGCGCTGAGCCTGAGCGTCGCCTGGATCGCCGCCACGGTCGTGTTCCAGACCGGCCGGCTGCTCGCGATCCTGCTCGGTGGGGGGTGAGCCACGATGCTGCTCGCCCTCCGTGCGGCCGTGGCCGAGGCCGACGGCGCCAGCCTGGATCTGGACGGCCTCGCCCGCCGGGTCGGAGCGGACCGTGCGGTGGTCCACGCCGCGCTGGTCCACGCCGTGGCGCGGGGCTGGCTCACGGACATCGAGGTGGCCTCGCTACCCGCGGGCTGCGGGACCTCGGGCTGCACGCCCGAGCCGACCCGGGCGGCGTGCCGCCGGTGCCCGCTGGCCCGCTGACCGCCCGCCCCTGGGGACGCGGTCGGCAGCCCGTCGCCGGTCGCGGCGCACCGCGGGGCGCGATGGATCGGACGGGCGGGAGCCCACACGCGTGCAATGGATCGGGGCCCCGGTTCGTCCTCCTCTGTACGGCGGGGGAACGCCGCCGTACCGCACACCGACGAGGAGGACACCGTGACCACCCTGACGGTCCGCAACGGCATCGATCTCGACCGGCTCCAGGCGACCGTGGAGGCGCTCGGCACCGACACGGAGCTCGGCCACTTCACCTTCCGCGCTGCCAGCCGCTGGCAGGACGGCACCCACAACGTGGGCACGATCGGACGGTTCACCCACGCCGGCCAGCTCGATGACAGCCGCAGCGAAGGGTTCCGCCTGGAGGGCGACGAACCCCCCGTGCTGCTGGGCGACAACCACGGCCCCAACGCCGTCGAGCTGGTGCTGCAGGCGCTCGGCTTCTGCTACGCGGTGGGCTACATCGCGAACGCCGCGGCCAAGGGCATCGAGATCACACGGATGGACTACGAGATCGAGGGTGACCTCGATGTCCGACCCTTCCTGGGCCTCGAGGGACCGCGACCGGGCTTCACCGAGATCCGCGTGACCGGCCGCGTCTCGAGCCCGAACGCCACCGACGAGCAGCTGACCGAGCTGTGCCAGTACGTCCAGGACACCTCGCCGGTCCGTGACGTCCTCGCCAACCCCGTGCCCGTCCACACCTCGCTCGAGATCGACTGACGCTGGACGACCGGCTCGTCCTCCTCCACGATGGGTCCGATGGTGGGAGCGCTGAGTTCGAGCGACCGAGCGGCGCTGCGGCAGCTCGCCCGCACCGAGCTGCCGCGGCTGTACGCGCTGGCGCGTCGGCTCGGCGGCGTCGACCCGGAGGACCTGGTCCAGGAGTGCCTGCTGCGAGCCTGCCGCTCCTTCGGCTCGCTGCGCGACCTCCAGGCGGGTCCGAGGTGGTTGACCACGATCCTGACCAACACCTGGCGGGACTGGCTGCGCAAGGAGCTCCGGGAGCCGGACGAGGTCCCGGTGGAGGAGGACGGTCCCTTCTCGCTCTACCACGTCATCGAGGAGGAGGATCCGTTCCCCTACTCCGACACCCTCCATGTGGACGTGCTCGGGGCCTTCTCCGAGCACGATGTCCGGGAGGTCCTGCAGCGGGTCCCACCGCGGTACCGGGTCGCACTGGTCCTGCGCTACATCGAGGGCTACTCCGCCGCCGAGGTCGCCGAGATGCTGGAACGGCCACCGGGCACGGTGATGTCACAGCTCCACCGCGCTCGGCAACGCTTCGAGCAGGAGATGTGGCGCTACGCGGGCGAGTCCGGTCTGCTGGTGGGGGCCGCTGCCGGTGAGCGATCGGTCCGCGGGGAGGTGGGCTCGTGACCTCCCCGATCGGGTGCGGCGAGGCTGTCCGTCGGCTGTGGGAGTTCCTCGACGGCGGCCTGGACCAGCGCGACCAGCGCCAGGTCGAGGAGCACCTCGCCTGGTGCCTGCGCTGCTGCGGCGAGGTGGCGTTCGCCCGGGAGTTGCGGGGTCTGCTCAGGACCCGGACCGGGATCATGCTGCCCGACGACGTGCGGGACCGGATGGAGCGCTTCATCGAGCACCTGGGAGATGGGACCGAGGAGAGGGGCCGACCGTGACGGGACTCCAGACCGATGGCGCTGCGGGTGCCGACCTGCTGTTCCAGGCTGAGATCCGCGAGGCGGTCCGCACCGCCTACCTCGACATCCCGGCGGGTGCCGGCATGACCCTCGTGGAGCGTCTCTACCCGCGGGAGGTGCTGGACGGGCTCCCGACGGCCACGATCGACTGGGCGTTGGGCGTCGGCGATCCGGTGGCGGCGGCCGACCTGGCCCCCGGTGAGATCGTGCTCGACCTCGGATGCGGCGGCGGTATCGACACCGTCCTCGCCGCCCGCAAGGTCGGGCCGCAGGGTCGGGTCATCGCCGTCGACCTGCTGCCGGAGATGTGCGCGCGCACCAGGGCGGCGGTCGAGGCCGCCGGGGTGTCGGACCGCTGTGAGGTCCAGGTCGGTGAGATGGAGGACCTGCCCGTCGCCGACGAGGCCGTCGACGTCATCATCAGCAACGGGGTCCTGAACCTCTCCCCGCGCAAGAGCCGGGCCCTGGCGGAGGCGGCACGCGTCCTGCGACCCGGTGGCCGCCTGTGCGTCGCCGATCTCGTCGTCGAGACCGACCTGCCACCCGAGGTGCTGGCCAGCCCGACGGCCTGGGCCGGGTGCATCGCCGGGGCGGTCTCGGAGCGGGTCCTGCGCCGCAAGCTCGCCCGGGCCGGGTTCACCGACATCGACGTCACGGCCCACACACCCTTCAGCCTCGAGGACGTCGCGCTCTACCCCCTGTTCACCCCTGAGGTCATGGAACTGCTCCGCCAGCTCCTGCCCCGCGCGGCGCAGCAGCGGCTCGCCCTCAGCGTGGTCGCCCGGTCCCGTCGCCCCCAGCGGTCCGATGTCGCTCCGCTGGCTGGCCCGGGCGTGGCGGCCTCGGGCGCGACGCCGCTGGCGGCGATCCCGCCCGACGCCGTCGAGGCGCCCGGGGTGACCGTGCGTCACC
>SLQK01000348.1 GCA_007131525.1 Nitriliruptoraceae bacterium
GCCGCCCACCGCCCCGCTGCAGGTTCGGGTCGAGGAGTGGGCTGCGGCCGCCGACACGGTGACCTACGAGATCGTGAGCTCGCTGACGACCCGGCTGCCGCGCATCCACCTCGGCGTCGCTCACTAGCCTGACGGCAACCCCGACGGCGGTGGTCGTGATGGCGGCCGCGACGGCCACGACAGGCGCGGCGGCGGCCCCGACAGGCGGGGCGACGGCCACGGCAGGCGGGGCGCCGGCCACGGCGGCCAGCAGGCCCGCCGCAGCTCCGCACCCATCCCACGGCATCGGAGAGCACCTTGGCACGACGAGGATCGGTCGCGCTGGGGGTCGGTGCCGCGCTGGCCGCGGGCGCGGCGGCGGGGTTCCTGCTGGAGCGTGCCGTGGTGAGGGGCCGACTGGTCCCGGAACTCGAGCCCCTCGAGGTGCCGCTCGGCAGCCTCGCAGGTGAGGTCAGCACCCTCGACGGCCCGGACGGGATGACGATCCGCGTCGAGACCTACGGCCCCGAGGACGCCCCCCAGCTGGTGCTGTGCCACGGGTGGGTGTGCACGGGGCGCGCCTGGCACGAGCAGGTCCTGCGGCTGGCCGACCGGTACCGGATCGTCACCTACGACCAGCCCGGGCACGGCGACAGCACGGGGCCGGCCAGTGGGATCTACGACCTCGACCTGCTCGGCGACACCCTGGCCAGGGTGCTGGAGCAGCGGACCCGACCCGGCCCGGTGGTGGTCGCGGGCCACTCCCTGGGCGGTATGACCCTGCTCAACGCCGCCCGACGCCACCCTGAGCGCGTCCGTCGCCGGCTGGCCGGCGCCGTGCTCCTGTCGACGACCTCCTCGGCGCGTGCCGATCGGCTCACCCTCGAGTGGGGGATCCGCGCCGTCGCCCGGCTCGACCGCGGCATCCGGCGGGTGGTGCCGACGCTGCGCGACCCCCGGGTCATCAGCAGCGCCGAGCGGGTGTGGTCCTCCACCTCGGATCTGTCCTTCCTCATCGCGCGCTGGACCGCGGTCGGCCCCGGGGCCGACCCCGCCATCGTCGCCTTCACCCAGCAGATGTCACTGGAGAGCGGGTTCGACGTGGTCGCCGGGCTGGTCGAGGCGGTGCTGGGGGTGGACGAGGACGCGGGCCTCGACGCCCTGGTCGACGTGCCGACCACGCTGGTCGTCGGCAGCCACGACCGGCTCACCCCGCCCACGCTGACCCGCCGGATGGCGCAGCGCTCCAAGGCGGCGGTGGTCGAGCTGGCCGATGTCGGGCACATGAGCCTGCTGGAGGCCGGCGAGGAGACCAGCGACGTGCTGCTCCGACACCTGCGTGGCGAGGTGGCGCGCTCCGAGGACGGCCGGTGGGAGCTGGCGGGCACCGGCGACGTGTGGCTCCGGCGCGACCCGGCGCTGGTCGCCTCTGAGGAGACGGGCTGATGGCGCTCGGGGTGGCCGGGGTGCGGATCGGGACCTGGACCGCGCCCGGGGCCGTCTCCGGCTGCACCGTGGTCCTGCCGCCCGAGGACACCCTCGGGGCCATGGCGGTGCGCGGATCGGCGCCGGGGACCCGTGAGGCGGCGGCGCTGTCGGCGATGGGCAAGGTGCAGGTCTGCCACGGGGTCCTGCTGAGCGGCGGGTCGGCCTACGGGCTGTCGGCGGCTGACGGGGTCGTGCGGTGGCTCGAGGCCCGCGGCCGCGGGTACCCGGTCGGCGAGGCGGTCGTGCCGATCGTCGCGGCGGCCATCGTGCTGGACGCCGCCGTCGCCCATCCCGCCTCCCGGCCGGGGGAGGAGGCCGGCTGGCAGGCCTGTGAGGCCGCCAGCGAGGACGAGCCCGCCGAGGGCCGGGTCGGGGTCGGCGCCGGCTGCACGGTGGCGAAGGTGGCCGGTCTCGAGCACGCCTGGCGCAGCGGCCAGGGCATCGCCGTCCGCCGCGCCGGCGGCGTCACCGTCGGGGCGCTGGTCGCCAACAACGCCGTCGGCGAGGTGGTGGGGGAGGACGGCGCGTGGATCCTGCGCGCCCGGATCCCCGACCACGCGGAGCGCTTCCCCGTGATCGATCCCTTCGCCCCGGCCGGTTCGGGTCCCACCACCAACACCGTGATCGGCTGCATCGTGACCGACGCGGCGCTGTCGAAGCGGGATGCGTACCGGGTCGCCGACCTGGGGCACTCCGGGATCGCCCGGGCGTTGCGCCCCGCGCACACCGAGGCCGACGGCGACGCGCTGTGCTGCCTGGCGACGGGACGGGTGCCCGCGAGCGTCGATCTGGTGGCCCACCTGGCCGCCGACGCGGTCGCCGAGGCCACCCGCCGCGGCCCCCTGCTGGCCACCTCGGGCCCGGGGTGGCCGGGGGGACCCACCCTGCCGGGGATGGCCGGGCGATAGGTGCACGACGCGCCGGTTGGGGCCCCGGCCGGATGGACGTGGGACGACCGCGGCGGTTACGTTCAGTTCAGACCGAGCGGTCGACGATGCCTGCTCGGCAGGGAGGCCGCCTGTGCCCACGACGTGCACCCCTATCGACCCTGGTCCGAGGTCGGCTCGAGGCCACGAGCGTGCGGTGAAGGGGTGTACGGCCTGCCCCCTGCACGAGCACCGTGGGCAGCCCGTGGTCGGCGACGGACCCCGGGACGCGCGCCTGATGATCGTCACCGACGTTCCCCGGCGCCACGAGGACATCCACGGTCACGCCCTGGCGGGCAGCGTCCGCAACGTCCTCGACGAGGCGTTGCTGTACGTGGGCATCGACCCCGCGTCGGTGCGTCGGTCCTCGGCCGTGCGCTGCCGTCCGCCTGAGGACCGTGCCCCCACCGCTGATGAGGTGACGACCTGCTCGGGGCACCTGATGGGCGAGCTCGGGCTGGTGTCACCCGAGGTCATCGTCAGCCTGGGCGAGCTGCCCACCTCGGTGCTGCTGGGGCGCCACGTCCGTCTGGAGCGGGTGGCCGGCTACCGGCTGGACATCCTCGGCGGCGTGACCCTGATCCCCACCTTCCACCCCTCGGAGGTGGTGCGTGGGGTGCCGGCGGCGTCGATCGCGCTCCGGCGGGACCTGGCGGTGGCCAAGGCGGTGCTCGACGGGCGGATGGGCAGCGGTGCCCAGGCCCGCTCCGAGCTACGGTCCCGGCTGCAGCAGCAGGCCCGGCGGTCGGCCACCGGGCCGCGCGTGCCCGTCTGAGGGGCGTCACGGCGCGCACCACGATCCGGGCCGGCTGGAGGCCCCGGTGTCGTCGCGCAGCACCCTGACCCTGACCACCACCTCGGCTGAGGACACCAAGGCGGCCGCCGCCGCCATCGCCAGCGTGCTGCGCGCCGGCGATGTCGTGGCGCTGAGCGGCGGGCTCGGCGCCGGCAAGACCTGCTTCGTGCAGGGGGCGGCCGACCGGCTGGGGGTGAGGTCGCCGGTCACCTCGCCGACCTTCGTGCTGGTCAAGCTGCTCCCGGCACCCGTGCCCGTGGTGCACGTCGACGTCTACCGGTTGGAGCGGCTCGGCCACCTCGACGATCTCGGTGAGGACGTCTTCGCCCCCGACGTCGTCACCTTCGTGGAGTGGGCCGACACGATGCGCCCGCTGCTGCCCGACGACCGCCTGGAGGTCGTCCTGGCCCAGGGTGAGGACCGGGCCGACCCTGAGCTGCGTCGGCTGACCCTGCACGCCCATGGTCCGCGCTGGGCGCCCCGGATCGAGGCGCTGGAGCAGGTCTGCCAGCCCTGGCGGTGAGGCCGGGGACCGCCATCCGCCGCTGGTCGACCGGCCTGGGGTGGCTCGCGGCGGGCCCGACGCCGGGCCCGACGCCGGGCGGTGCGGCCGGCGGTGACGTGCACACCGGCCCGCGGGATGCGAGGCTGTCGGGGACCGCTGCCAGCGTGGCGGCGGTCACGACCACGGAACGATCCGATCGAGGAGGGTGCTCACGGTGCTGGTGCTCGGGATCGAGACGTCGACAACGCGGTCCTCGGTGGCCCTGGTCGACACCGACCGGGTCGTGGCGTCGGCGAGCCTCGGGGTGGCCCGACGGCACGGCGAGTTCCTGGCGCCGGGCATCGCGTTCTGCCTCGAGCAGGCCGGCATCGAGGTGGACCGGGTCCACGGGGTGGCGGTCGGGATCGGTCCGGGCCTGTTCACGGGCCTCAGGGTCGGGATCGCGACCGCCCAGACCTTCGCGGCTGCCCGGCACCTGCCGGTCGTGGGGCTGAGCGGGCTGGACGTGCTCGCCTTCCGGGCCCGCTACACCCGACGGGCCATCTGCGCCGTGGTCGACGCCCGCCGCGGCGAGCTGTTCTGGGCCTTCTACCGCCCGGCACCGGGGGGCGTGCAGCGCGCCACGGACCCGGTCGTGGGCCGCATCGATCAGCTCACGGCGGAGATCGAGGCCCACGGCGACGACGTCCTCGTGCTCGGTGACGGGGTCCTGACCGAGCGGCAACGGCTGCAGGACACCGGGGCGGAGGTCGCCGGGCCCGAGCTCGCCTGGCCCGACGCCGCCGACCTCGCCGAACTGGCCGTGCCGCGCTTCGTCCGTGAGGAGACGATCCGACCCGACCAGCTGCGGCCGATCTACCTGCGCGACGCCGACGCGCGGATCGGGTGGCAGCAGCACGACGGCCCCGCCGGTGGTCCCCCGTGACCCAGAGCCCCGACGCCGAGGTGGTGCTGCCGGCGGCGACGGCCGCCGGCGACGGGGTGGTCCTGCGGGCGGCGACGACCGCCGACCTGGCGGCGCTCGACCGGTTGCCGGGGCTGTCGGCCTCGACCCGACGCGGGCTGGCCCGGCAGCTCGCCCGCGCCACGGCGGACGCGCGGGGCGACACGGTCGTGGTCGTGGCCACCCGGGCGGGGGTGCTGCTCGGCGCGGCCCTCGGGTTGCTCCAGGTCGATGATGGGCACGTGGTCGACCTGGCGGTCGCACCCGCGGCGCGGCGGTCGGGGACGGGCCGGGCCCTGCTGGGCGCGCTGACCGACGAGCTCCGCACCCGTGGCGCGCGGGCCATCACGCTGGAGGTCCGGGCCGGCAACCTCCCGGCCCTCGCGCTGTACCGTGGTGAGGGCTTCGAGGTCGAGGGTCGGCGCCCCGGCTACTACCCCGACGGCGAGGACGCGCTGCTGCTGTGGCAGCGCGGGCGGGGTGGCACCCGGGACGGCGGGACCCACCGCGACCACCCCGACGCGACGGCGCGTGACATCGTGACCCGAGGAGGCTGAGATGCTGGTGCTCGGCATCGAGACCTCCTGCGACGAGACCGCGGTCGGCATCGTCGAGGACCGCTTCCACCTGCGGGCCAACGTGATCGCGTCCCAGGTCGAGCTGCACGCGCCCTACGGCGGCGTCGTCCCCGAGGTGGCGGCCCGCGCCCACCTCGACGCCCTCCTGCCCGCGGTGGACACCGCCCTGGTCCACGCGGGGGTCGGGCTCACCGACATCGACGCCGTCGCCGTCACCGCCGGGCCCGGGCTGGTCGGGGCCCTGCTGGTGGGGGTCTCGGCGGCCAAGGGGCTGGCCCTGGCCCACGACCTGCCGCTGCTCGGCGTCAACCATCTCCGCGCCCACGTCGAGGTGGCCCAGCTCGAGCACGGGGAGCTCGAGCCACCGCTGGTGGCGCTCGTGGTCTCCGGCGGGCACACCTCGATCGTGGTGATGGACGACGACGGGGTGTTCCGCGAGCTCGGGGGCACGATCGACGACGCCGCCGGGGAGGCCTTCGACAAGATCGCCCGCTACCTGGGACTGCCCTTCCCCGGTGGGCCGGAGATCGACCGGCTGGCCCGCGAGGGCAACCGGGACGCCTTCCACTTCCCCCGGGCGCTGCTCAACGACGGGACCTACCGGTTGTCGTTGTCCGGGCTGAAGACGGCGGTCATCCGTGAGCTGCGCCGGTTGGAGGCGGCGGGCGAGGAGATCGTCCTCGCCGACGTCGCGGCGTCGTTCCAGGAGGCGATCGTGGACGTGCAGGTCACCAAGACCCTGCGGGCCGCCGCGGAGCAGGGGCTGGACCAGGTCGTGCTGGCCGGCGGCGTGGCCGCGAACTCCCGGCTGCGGGAACGCTTCGCCGCGGAGACCGAGGCCAACGGCCAACGCCTGCTGGTGCCGTCGATCCCGCTGTGCACGGACAACGGGGCCATGGTCGCTGCCAGCGGGGCCAACCTGCTGGCGGTCGGACGCACCGCCGGGCTCGGGTTGGCCGTCGATCCCAACCTCCCGCTCGCCGGGTGAGGGCCGCCGCCTTCGAACGGCTCGGCCGGCGCCTGAAGTGGCGGCGGGTCGGATCGGGTGAGCTGCCGACCATCGCGGACCGGTTGATCTCCTGGGACGCCCCGGCCGGCGGCGCGGCCCGGCACATGTTCGCGCTGTCCACGATCGAGTCCTTCGGGGCCGAGCCCCTGCGGCTGGCGGCCGACGACCACCGCTGGGCGCTGGCGGTGGTGTTCCCCGGACGGCTGCTGGTGCCCTGCGGGGACGCCGAGGCGATCGCCGCGGCCCCGGCGGCCACCCGTCGGTGGCGCCTGCTGGTCGGCGACCGGGCAGCCGGCGACGCGGCGTTGTCGCGGGCCGGCACGGACCCGGCGCTCGTGGTCCACGACCAGCGGTTCCTCACCGTCGACCCGGACCGGGTGCCCGACGAGCGGGAGCTGCCGGATCCTGGGTTGCGCCGGGCCCAGCGCGAGGACCTCGACCGGCTGGCGGAGCTCGCCGTGCGCCTGCACGTCGATGACCGCTTCGGTCCCCACCCCGGCCAGGCGGGGCTCCGCGGCTACCGCGAACGCATCGCCAGCAACCTCGATCAGGGTCTGGTCTGGTGTGTTGGGCCCGTCGGAGCGCCGGTGTTCAAGCTGGAGAGGTCGGTGTCCTCGGGTCGGTACGGGGTTCAACTCGCCGGCATCGTGGCGGATGTCGCCGCCCGTGGGCAGGGGCTCGGTCGCGCCGCGGTGGCCGCGGCGGTGCGCGGTGCCCTGCTGGAGGGGTCCCGCGACCGCTCGATCAGCCTGCACGTCCGGGCGGACAACCACGCCGCGCTCGCCGCCTACGCCGCCGCCGGCTTCCTCGACCGAGAAGCGTGGCGTCTGGCGGTCCGGAGCTGATCGCGGTGCCGTAGCGCGGACGCAGGTCGCTCAGGTGCGTGGCGGTGCTGCGCTCGTCTCGGTGACGTCGATCGTGACCGTCACCTCGTCGGGGTCGCCGGGCGTGTCGGCAGCGGTCCCGATGACGCTCCCAGCAGCGCTGCTGGGGACGGGTCCGGCGGAGGGCTCCCCGGTGACATCGAGGTGGAGGAGGATCCCATCCGCCTGGAGGCGGCTCCGCAGCTCCTCGGCGGTCAGGTCCACGGTCAGCGCCACCGTCTCGAGATCGCCGGCGCGCAGGGTCAGGACCCGGCCGTTGTGGTCGCCGCGCTTGCGGGCGATCCGGCTGGCGTACCGGGCGAGCACCGCGAGCTCCGAGCGCGCAGGTGAGGCGTCGAGACGGACCAGGTCCAGGGTGGCGCGACCCGGCGTCGCCTTGGTCGTGGTGCTGGGATCAGGGAGCAGGTCACCGAGGGGCACGTCGTAGAACTCGGCCAGATCGGCCAGGCGCGCCAGGGTCACGGTCCGGTCGCCCCGCTCGTAGGCGCCGACGACCACGGCCTTCCAGCGGCCTTCGCTCTGGGCCTGGACGTCGGCCAGCGACATGCCCTGCTGGTGCCGGACGCGGCGCAGCCGGGCCCCGATGGCCAGCGCTCGGGTCCGATCGTTGTCGCTCATCGTCCCGCCTCCGGGCCGTCGGGGGTGGTGGTGGCGCTGGTGGAGATCGTCGGGGCGACCAGCTGGACGTGAGCTCGCAGCCGGGCGCCGACGACGGCCAGCCCAGCCGCTGCCGTCCCGAGCAGCAGCCACAGCGCCCATCCTGCCACGCTGGGTTGCCGGTTGCCGGCGAGGGCGAGCGTGCCTGCCTGCTCCTCGGCCACGAGCCCGTCGGTCTGGCCGGTCTGGCCGGTCTGGCCCACGGCGTCGACGCGGTCGGCCACGCCGGCGCGGGAGGCTGCGAGAGGGCTGGTGCGCCACCGGACACCGAGGACCTCCACCTCGCCGTCATCGGCGCCGCTGGTCGCCTCCGGGCCGGCAGGGCCGCCTGGGTCGCGATGGCTGTCGCCGTCGTTCCCGTTGGCGCCGTCGCTCCCGGTGGCGCCGTGGTTCCCGTTGGCGCCATCGTTCCCAGTGGCCGCGCCCGTCCCGTCCGTGCCGGAGGGCCCGGCGTCCCCGGTGTCCCCCGTGGACCCTCCGGCCCGGACGGTCGCGGTGGCCGCGCCGTTCCGCGCAGCTCCGGTGGTGTCGGCGGCCCCACCGTCCCCGCGGGGGGCCGCCGTGGGCGGCAGCCGGTTGCCGTGGCCGGCCGCCGCCTGCTTGGTCGGTTCGTCGGCTGTTGTGTCGGCTGGGTCGTCGGCAGATCCGTCGGTTGGCGCGGGAGCGTCACCTGGGGTGGGCTCCGTGGTGGTGTCGGTCGTGGTGAAGGTCCCACAGAAGGTCAGCATGGCGACGTGGTCGACGGTGCCGGCGGGGGTGGGGGCGAGGTGGCGGGTGGTGCCGTCAGGTGCGGTGGCCAGCACCTGGGTGAGGTGGGTGCCCTCGGCGACCTCCCAGGCAAGGAGGAGCCAGCCGTCGGTGTCCTGGTCCATGGCCTGTGCGGTCAGTGCGACAGCGTGAGCCGCGCCCGTCACGGCGTCGCGGGAGAACGCGACGAGTGGGTCGTCGCAGGGGTCGACCTGCGTCCCGCGGCGTCCGTCACGCCCGGTGTCCCCGGCTCGTTCGGCATCCTGCGCATCCTCGGCACGCGCCGCTGGTCCCGGCGGGTCGGGCGCGTCGTCCCCCGCGAGGGCGATGCTCGAGGACCCCAACAGGGCTGCGACCGCTGTCACCGTCAGCAGGACGGGACGGCGGAGCCGGATCACGGGAGAGGGGCGCATCGGTCGCTCTCGGTGGTGTGGTCGACCCGGTGGGCCGACGAGGTGTCGTCGGACCGGGTCGGTCTCGCCACTCGCTCCCCTCGGACGTCCCAGCGCTGCTGCTGGGGAGGCGACCGTCGTGCGGTCCGAGGATCTCTGCGTCCCGGTGGCCGGGTGTCCCCGACCGCAGTGGCCACGCTGCCGTGCGTGTCACTGCTTGCATCCTGCAGCACGGAGGGTCGCGAAGCAACTGAAGGTGGCTGTTCAGCAACGCAGAGTTGCGAGGCGGTGGGATCAGCGCCTCGGCTGCAACGCTGCGTCGTCAGACGTGTGCGCGGTGCGAACGCAGGCGGCCTGAGCGGCCGTCAGCGGCCGTCAGTGGCCGTGAGCGGCCGTCAGCACCGTGGGCGGCGGTGAGGGACGGGGTGGGCGGCTGGCGATGGCTGCCAGGGGCAGGGTCGGTGGCGGGCGACGGCTGCGAGGGGCGGGGTCGGTGGCGGGCGACGGCTGCGAGGGCCGGGGTCGGTGGCGGGCGACGGCCGGCCACGTCCGGAGGGTGGGACGGCAGCGGGGTCGGGGGTGTTGCCGCGGTGTCTTGCACTCCCCGGGGGTGAGTGCTAGCTTCCCGCCCTAGCACTCGGGTAGGGCGAGTGCCAGCGTCGGTGAGAGCCGCGCTCGGCACCCGCGACGGGCTCGCCGCTCCCACGTGGAGCACCCGACCGTCCCCGCCGACCCCGCGGTGCTGGCGCCACCTCGGCGTCCCTGCCTCCGGCCACCTCGATGTTCCCGCCCCCACGATCCAGGCAGCACTGCTGGGCAGGGGACGGTGCGATGCGGCCGGGCAGGATCCCCGACAGATCTCCACCGACAACCGTCACGCGGCTGCACCGGCCGCGCGGACCGCAACCAAGGGAGGGCACGTTGGCTGCCGCCACCGATGTCAAGGTCAAGCCTCTCGAGGACCGGGTGCTCGTCAC
>SLQK01000249.1 GCA_007131525.1 Nitriliruptoraceae bacterium
ACCCCGTGGTAGACGGCGCGGGGGAAGGTGAAGCCGGCGGCCATCAGGGCGAGCACGAGCGCCGTGGTCCCCACCACGAACAGCGTCGAGGCGACCTGGAAGATGAACCTGGCGGTGCGGAGGATGTTGGGCAGCACGCGCTCATCACGGCCCTCGGAGGCGTACAGCGTGGTGATGCGGGCGCCACCGGCGGCGAACACCGACAGCACAACGATGATGATGCCGAGCCCACCGGCGATCTGGAGCAGGTGGCGGAACAGGTCCTCGGAGATCGGCGTGTGGTCGAGGTCGTGGATCACCGACATGCCGGTGGTGGTCAGCGCCGCCATCGACTCGAACAGCGCGTGGACGGGGTCGCTGAACCGCCCTGAGAGGTACATCGGGACGGCGGTCACGATCGGTCCGAGTAGCCATGCCAGGGCGACGATGACCATGCCGTGGGCCCAGGTGAGCTGTCGGCGGGAGGCCAGCAGGGCGTCGCTCGCCGCCCACGCGATGATCGCGATCGCGGCACCGATCGCGAAGGCGCTGGCGGAGTTCCACTCACCGAGCGCCAGCGCCGTCGCCAGGGGGATGAGCTGGAGCAGCCCGAGACCGAGCAGGACCTTGCCCAGGTAGAAGCCGATCAGCTTGAGATCGCCGGCGTCGGGGCGGAGCAGCTCGGTCATGGTGTGGCGACCAGGGCGACCGTCGCGATCAGGGTGGCCACCGCCAGCACCGCGGCACCGAGCAGCACGAGGTAGCCCACCCCGCGGACGCGCTCACGCCAGAACCCGGGCGTCCCCCGACGGCTCATCGTCGGCGTCCCAGCAGCACGCTGGTCAGGCGGGCCTCGAGCTCCGGGGTGGTCAGCGCCACCACCTCGTCGCCGGGCATGATCGCGGTCGAACCCTGGGGGATCACGGTCTGGTTCCCGCGGAACACCGCGACCACGATGGACTCCGCCGGCAGGTCGAGGTCGGCAAGGGTGCGGGGATCGGGGGCCTGCGGGCCCTCGGGGATCCGAAGCTCCACGAGCTGGACACGGCCGCCCTTCAGGCTCGTGAGGTGGATCAGCTCACCGACGGAGAACTCGTTCTCCAGCAGCTCGGAGATCAGCCGCGTCGAGGACACCGGTTCGATCCCGAGGGTCTCGAAGATCTCCACGTTCTTCGGGGTGGTCACCCGACTGATCGTCCGGCGGACCCCGAACTCGATCCTGGCGAGCTGGCAGGCGACCAGGTTGTCGTCGTCCTCGTGGGTGGTGGCCACGAAGGCGTCCGCCCGGTCGGTGTGGGCCTGCTCCAGGTAGCGCACATCGCAGGCGTCACC
Organism: Nitriliruptoraceae bacterium; assembly: GCA_007131525.1. Lineage (GTDB taxonomy): Bacteria > Actinomycetota > Nitriliruptoria > Nitriliruptorales > Nitriliruptoraceae > T1Sed10-7. Next base: position 1,312 of record SLQK01000249.1, read on the forward strand.
CTCGATCACCAGCACGTCTGTGGTCACCACCAGCTGCTCGCACCGGTTCGCGATGCGCTCGATGACGGTCACCTCGTGGCCCTTGTCGTGCAGGTCCCGGGCGATGTGCCGTCCGATGCGTCCGCCACCCACGATCACGACGTACACGGCTCAGGCCTCCCTCGCACGGGCGCGGTCGAAGGGCTCGCGCACCAGCTCGGCGACGCGCCGGGCGGCGGCCGGCTTCATGGCAGCGGTCACGACGTCGTCCCGCTCCAGACGGTCGGTCCGGTCGGGGATGAAGGTCCGTGGTCCGCGCCGCACCGCGGCGATACGCAGCATGCCGTCGAGCTCGAACTCCTCCACCGTCATCGCATGACCGCCGGTGTCGACCTCCAGGTCGACCATGGAGATCTCGGCGTCGGGGAAGTGCACGTGCAGCGGGTAGCTCTCCTCCTGGAACTCGTTGAGGAACAGCTTGGCGATCACCCCGGTGGAGGAGACGTAGCGGACACCGAGCTTGCGGTAGACCTCCTCGCGGTCGGGGTTGAACAGCCGGGCGATCGTCCGGTCGACGTCGTAGAGGTGGGTGGCGATCTCCACGGCCATCAGGTTCGCGTTGTCGGAGCGGGTGACCGCGATCAGGCCGTCGGCCCGGTCCACCCCCGCCTGCTCCAGCACGTCCCGGTCGGTGCAGTCGCCGATCACGGTCTCGCCGTTGAACCCGCTGCCGAGGCGGTCGAAGGCGAGCGGGTCGCTGTCGATCACGACCACGTCGGTGTCGCGGTCGGCGGAGAGCTGCTCCGCGATCTCCGCACCGAGGCGGCCGCAACCGCCGATGATGATGTGCACGTCACCCTCGGCGCGCCGGGCGGGCCGCGGCGACGTCACCGCTCCTGGGTGGGGCGGGGTCGAGGCGTCCGGCGCGCATGGACCCGGTCGTCGGCGGACCGGGCCCGTCCGTCAGTATGCCCGAGCCGGCTGGCGACCTGCAGCACCTCGCTACCCTCGCGCCATGACTCCCCACACGCTCCTGCTCGCTGCTCCCCGCGGCTTCTGCGCCGGGGTCGACCGCGCCGTGCTCATCGTGGAGAAGGCGCTGGAGGCCTACGGGGCTCCGGTGTACGTCCGCCACGAGATCGTGCACAACACCCACGTGGTGGAGAGCCTGCGGCGCAAAGGTGCGGTGTTCGTCGAGGACGAGACCGAGGTCCCCGAGGGCGCGGTGATCGTGTTCTCCGCCCACGGCTCGCCGCCGGAGGCCTACCAGAACTCGCAAGCCCGCGGGCACACCCTCATCGACGCGACCTGTCCGCTGGTGACCAAGGTCCACCAGTCCGCCCGACGCTACGCCCGTGACGAGATGGACATCGTCATGATCGGGCACGCCGGCCACCAGGAGGTCATCGGCACCACCGGACAGGCGCGCGAGCGCATCCACCTCGTGGAGACACCCGACGACGTGGACGAGCTCGCCTTCGAGGACGACCGTCAGGTGACCTACATCACCCAGACGACCCTGTCGATGGACGAGACCGCGGACGTCGTCGAGCGGCTGAACCAGCGTTTCCCCGGGCTCAGGCAGCCCAAGAGCCAGGACATCTGCTACGCGACCCAGAACCGCCAGGACGCCGTCAAGGAGCTGGCGACCCGCTGCGACCTGGTGCTGGTGGTGGGCTCGCAGACCTCCTCGAACTCCAAGCGACTGGTCGAGGTGAGCAGGGATCGTTCGGTCCCCGCGTACCTGATCGACGACGCATCGGAGATCGACGAGTCGTGGCTCGACGGGGTCGGCACCGTGGGGCTGACCTCAGGCGCATCCGCGCCGGAGGTGCTGGTCGAGGAGGTCATCGACTGGTTCAAGGTGCGCGGGCTCGCGACCGTCGACACCGTGATGGTCGTCGACGAGGACGTGGAGTTCTCCATGCCCGCCAACCTGGCCCGGCGGCTGGCGGAGCAGCGCGACGCCGGCTGAGCGGCCGTGCGGCCCTCAGCGGTCCTCGCGCGACCGGTCGCCGTCGCCCGTCCGTGTCTCGACGTAGGTCTCCCACAGCGGTCCGGCCAGCAGCCCGGTCTGCCAGCCTCGCAGCCCGGCGAGCGCGCACAGCTCCACGCCGTCGCGGGGGGCCCCGGCGACGGCTGCCCACAGGACCTTCGACGGGCACAGCACGCCCGCGTCGAGACCGTGCTCCTCGGCGACGGCCGCGCGTCGGGTCCTGAGCGCATCGAAGGTCGCCCGCTGCTCGTCGGTGGCGCGGCTGCTGTCGGGGCGGGGGATGTGCGGCGCGTCGAGGCCGGCTCGGACCGCGGCGAACAGCGGGGCGGCGTGCTCCCGCAGCAGGCCGCGGCGTCGTGGGCTGCGACGGACCAGCTGCGCCTCGGTCCTGGGCGGGTCCACCGCCAGGTCGCGGAGCACGTCGTCGTGGACGAGGAGGTTGGGGGCGATGTCGTGGCGGCGGGCCTCGGCCTCCCGTGCCTGCCACAGGGCGCGGAGCACGGCCCGCTGCTGGGGCTCGAGGCGGCCGGCCCCCTTGACCCGGGTCCAGTCCCGCTGATCGTTCGCGGCGCCGGCGATGGTGACCGCGAGCTCCTCCTCGTACCAGCTGGTCCGACCGGTGGTCGCCAGTCGCGCTGCCAGCTGCTCCCAGAGCGCTGGCAGGTGCACCACGTCACCCGCGGCGTAGGCCGCCATCCGCTCGGGCAGGGGCCGCTGCTCCCAGTCTGCCCGCTGCAACGCCTCCTTCTCGCTGGTCAGCGACACCCCGAGCACCTCGGCGAGCAGCTTCGACAGCCCGGTGGGCAGCCCGAGCATCGCCGCGGCGATCGCCGTGTCGGCGATCCGCGCGGGTCGGACCTCGAGCCGGGCCAGGGGCTCGAGATCGTTCTCCACGGCGTGCAGGACGGCGAGGTGGTCGTCGTCGAGCAGGTCGTCGAGCTCCGGCAGACGGGGGAGGCGGACGGGGTCGAGCAGGACGCAGTGGCCGTCGACGCCGACCTGGACCAGCGCGGCCCGGCGGAAGTAGCGGTCCGCGTCGGCCCGCTCCACGTCGATCCCGACCACCTCGGCGTCGACGCCGTCCAGCGCCGCCCGGACACGAGCGGCCTCGTCCACGAACGTGATCGACGGCGTGGCTGCGGGGTCGCTCAGCTCCGGTGCAGCCACGCGGTCCATCCGGTTCGCTCGGGGACGCCCGCAGGCTAGCCCCGCCGCCGAGCCCGTACAGGAGGAACCATGAGCCCGACCCCGACGGCGCCCCTGACCCTGCTGTGCGTCCACCCCCACCCCGACGATGAATCGATCGCCTGCGGTGGGGTGCTGGCCCGCGCCGCCGACGCCGGCATCCGTACGGTGGTCGTCACCTGCACCGCTGGTGAGGAGGGGGAGAACCTCGCCGGTATCGACCTCGGCGAGGATGACCTGGCGGCGCACCGACGACGCGAGCTCGTGGCGGCACTGGCCGAGCTCGGGGTCGATGGGCACCACCAGCTCGGGTACCGCGACAGCGGCATGGTGGGGAGCGCTGCGAACCAGCACCCCGACAGCTTCCACGCCGCCGACCTGGAGCTCGCGGCGCTCGAGCTCGCGGCGATCATCCGGGCGGAACGGCCCCAAGTGGTGGTGTCGGACGACGAACGGGGGACCTACGGGCACCCCGACCACGTCAAGGCCCACCAGGTCACCGTCCGCGCCGTGGCGCTCGCAGCCGAGGCCGCCGCCCCCGTCGCTGGTGCGCCCTGGCAGGTCGTGAAGCGCTACAGCCACACCCTCGCCAAGGGCCGGCTGCTGACGGCGCACCGGGCCCTGCTGGCGGCCGGCCTGGCCTCCCCCTTCGGTGAGGTCAGCGTCGGCGGGGTGGAGGAGCTGCCGCTCGGCACGCCCGATGCGCGGATCACGACCGAGGTCGACGTCGGCCCGTGGCTGGGACGCAAGCGTGCCGCCATGGCCGCGCACCGCAGCCAGATCGGTCCGGACTCGTTCTTCCTGAACACCCCCGAGGAGCTCGCCACCGCGCTGTTCGCGACGGAGCAGTTCATGCTGGAGGCGGGCCCGCTCGGGGGGCACGAGCGTCCCGAGACCGACCTGTTCGCCGGGCTGGCGGCCGCGCCGCCGTCGCCAGGCCGGGCCGATGGCCAGTAGCGTGGGGGCCCCGACGATGCGTGAGGCCACGACCATCGAGCAGCGACCGGACGTGACGGCGCCGAGGTCCCCCGCGGGCCCCGGTGTCGCCGACGTGGCCGAACCCTCCCCGGCGGCCTTCCGGGCCGCGATGGGCTCCTTCCTGACCGGTGTGGCGGTCATGACCACCGAGGCCGATGGGGCACCTCATGGCATGACGGCCAACGCTGTCAGCTCGGTGTCGCTGAGCCCGCCGCTGGTCCTGGTCTGCGTCGACCGCACGGCGCACATGGCCGCGGCCGTCGCCGCCGGCGGGGTGTTCGCGCTCAGCTTCCTGGCCGAGGACCAGGCGGCCCTGTCCAGCCGCTTCGCCGATCGGAGCCGGGGCGAGGGCGAGGAGGAGTTCGTCGGCGTCGACTGGTCGACCGCGGCCACGGGTGCCCGGGTGCTGGCCGGGGCGGTCGGTTTCGTGGACTGCCGGGTGGACACCATCGCCGAGGCCGGTGACCACCTGATCGTCATCGGCGAGGTGGTCGCCCTCGGCGCCCGTCCCGAGCTGGCCCCCCTGGCCTACTTCCGCGGTGGCTACGGTGGGTACCGTGCCGCCACGGCCGTCGAGCGTCCCTGAGGAGCCGCGTGGAGCGACGTGAGCACCACCTCGACGTCGGGGATCGTCGCATCACCGATGTGACCGCGCTGTGCGCCGCGTTCGCCGACGAGCAGGGGAGCGACGGCCTGCTGCACGTCTTCCTGCCCCATGCCACCGCCGGGCTCGCGCTGCTGGAGACCGGGGCCGGCTCCGACACCGACCTGGCCGACCACCTCGACGTCCTGTTCCCCCGGGACGACCGCTGGCGTCACCGCCACGGCAGCCCGGGGCACGGCGCCGACCACGTGCTGCCGGCGGTGGTCAGCCCGAGCTTGACCGTGCCGGTGGACGGCGGTCGGCTGGCGCTGGGCACGTGGCAGTCGATCGTGATCGTCGACACCAACGCCGACAACCCGCGCCGGGTGCTGCGCCTCAGCTTCCTGGCCGGCTGACCCGTCGGACCGTCGGTCGACCGGTCCTCAGTGCGGCGTGCCGAACAACCGGTCCCCGAAGTCGCCCAGTCCCGGGACGATGTAGGCGTTGTCGTCGAGTTCCGGGTCGATCGCAGCGGTGACGATGCGCACCCGCGGGTTGTCGGCAAGGATGCGGTCCACGCCCGTGCGCGTCGCGACCACCGACAGCACCGTCACCTGCTCGGCACCCTCGGCATCCAGCGCGGCGACCGCATCGGAGGCGGAGCCCCCGGTGGCCAGCATCGGTTCCAGCACCAGGACCCAGGCGCCGTCGAGCGGGGGGATCCGGAAGTAGTACCGGCGAGCCTGGTGGGTCGCATGGTCGCGCTCGAGGCCGATCATGCCGACGAGCGCGGTGGGGAGCACGTCGTGCAGCCCGCCGAGCAGGCCCAGGCCGGCCCGCAGCACCGGTACCGCCACGATCTGGCGTCCCGGCCCGACCGTCGGGGCCGTGGCCAAGGGGGTCTCCACGGTGCCCTCGGTGTGGGGGAGGTCGCGGACGGCCCGCAGCGCGAGGATCGACCCCAGCCTGCGGGCGTGGTGCCGGAAGTGCTCGGGCGTGGTGCTGGCGTCACGGAGTGCAGCGAGTTGGAGCCCGGCGATCGGATCGTCATCGAGTACGGTGACCTGCGACACGGCGACCTCGGCGGGTGACAGGGTGGGCGGGGGCGTCGTCGGTAGCCTAGGCCCGACCTCTGGTAAGGCGAGGACGGAGCCATGGACGGAGCGCACCCGCCCTCGCCCCGTCGCGCCGTCGGCCGGACCGGCCGCCGCGTCCTCGTTGCGGCGGCCGTCGCTCTCCTCGCGCTGGCCTGCACCTCCGACGATGAGGCCCCACCGATCACCGCCCCCACCCCACCGGTGGAGGAGCCGGCGGGCGCGCCGGCGGTCGGGCGGGACGTGGAGCTGGTGGTGCCGTCCCGCACGACCATCGAGCCGGCCGTCCTCGACGGCATCACGGACCGGCTGCGGTCGCTGTCGGAGGACCTCCCCGACGGGGTGGACGAGCTCGCGGTCCGGGTCCCGGAGGAGCCCGCCTTCGTCGCCGACCTGCTCGAGCTCGTGACGACCCGCGGCGCGGGTCTGGTCTGCGTGCTCGGTGCTGACGTGGTGAGCGTCGCCGACCGGACCGCGGTACGGCATGGTGCGACCACGGTCTGCGCCCTGCCGGCTGCCATGCCCGAGCCGGACGAGGAGGGCGGGTTCGAGCCGACGCCTGCCGTGCGGGTCGACGTGCCCGTCACCGAGCTCGGCATCCTGGTCGGGACGGCGGCGCGCGTGGCGGCGCTCACCGCCGTCTCCGAGGCCGCTCCCGACGTCGTGGACCCGGATGACGCGGATCCGGACGATGTGGATCCGGATGACGTGGATCCGGACGAGGCGGACCCGGACGACGGCGAACCCGACGACGGCGATGGGGAGATGCCGGCGCCGCCGCCCCGTGTCGGTCTCGTGCTGCTGGGCGACGAGCTGCCCGCCGACCGTCTCCGTGAGGGTGTGCTGACGGGGTTGGCCGAGGTCGAGGTGGTGGAAGCCGAGGACCCCGACGCGACCCCGACGGAGGCGGTGGAGGCGGTGCTGGCCGCGGGTGCGCAGATCGTCATCGTCGACGGCGGGCCGGGCGCGGTGGAGGCCGTGACGGCGGCCGCGGGACGGTCCGGGATCGTGGCGCCGGTGGACGTCCTGGCCGGTGCGGAGGTCGCTGCTGCGGTGCTCGGGTACCGCCTGCGGTGGGAGCACGTCGTGCAGGTGCTGCTCGACAGCTTCGCGCGGACCGGTGCGCTCGAGGCGCCCGTGCTGCTCGGGCCAGGGGATGAGGTGCTGGAGCTCGAGGTCGGCTCCGACCACCCCGGGGTGCTCGCCGCGCTCGAGCAGACCCGCGCGGAGCTCGTGGACGGGGACGACCCCAGGGTCCCACTGGTGGACGAAGGTCCACCCGGTCAGGCGCCCTGACCCGAGCTTGCCGACCTAGGCTCATCAGGGCGGGCCCACCGCGCGCATCGTCCCCCACGTCGGCACCGCTGCGCCGTGCGCACCCGGGCCGCACACGCCCTGTCCCCCGTCACCCGCTGAGGAGCATCGTGCGCCGCGCCAAGATCGTCGCCACCCTCGGTCCAGCCCTCGACGACCCGGCCCGTCTCCGGGCCGCGCTCGCGGCCGGTATCGACGTCGTCCGGCTGAACTTCTCCCACGGCACCGCGGAGGACCACCGCAACCGCCTCGAGGAGGTCCGACGGATCGCCGCCGAGCTGGGGCGGCCGATCGGCAGCCTGGGTGACCTCCAGGGTCCGAAGATCCGGCTCGGTGACGTCCCCGATCCGGGGGTGGAACTGCAGGAGGGCGGCGAGGTCGTCTTCGTGTCCGGTGCGGAGCGCCTCGACGCCTACGAGGAGGATGGCGTCCCCGTCCTCCCCGTGGTGTACGAGTACCTGGCCGTCGACGTCGAGACCGGATCGCTGGTCCTGATGGACGATGGGCTGCTGCGCACCGTGGTGTCCAGCGTGGAGGGGGACCGGGTCCGCGCCCGGGTCGTGGTCGGCGGGGTGGCCAAGGCACGCAAGGGTGTCAACCTGCCCGGCGTGGAGGTGTCGGCCGCCAGCATGACCGACAAGGACCGCGAGGACGTCGCCACCATGGTCGAGCTCGGGGTCGACTGGATCGCGCTGTCCTTCGTGCGGACCGCCCGGGACATCCACGAGCTGCGCGAGATCATCGTCGGTCACGGCGGTGTCCAGCCGATCGTCGCCAAGCTCGAGCGGCCCGAGGCGGTGGACAACCTCGACGAGATCGTGCAGGCCACCGACGCCATCATGGTGGCGCGCGGTGACCTCGGTGTGGAGATCGGTCCCGAGCGGGTGCCGTCGATCCAGAAGCAGATGATCGACCGGGCCAACCGGTGGTCGAAACCGGTGATCACCGCGACGGAGATGCTGGACTCCATGATCCGCAGCCCCCGTCCGACCCGTGCCGAGGCGTCGGACGTGGCCAACGCGATCTTCGACGGCACCGACGCGGTGATGCTGTCGGGTGAGACCGCCGCAGGTCGCTACCCGGTGGAGGCCGTGCGGACCATGGCACGGATCATCGAGGTCAACGAACGCGACACCCACTTCAGCCAGGTGTTCCCCGAGACCCGTGACGTCGTCGGCTCCGTGGTCGCGAAGGCGGCGGTGCAGATCGCCTCCGACCTCGAGGCCAAGGCGATCCTGGTCTTCAGCTTCTCCGGGGCCTCGATCCAGCTCGTGTCGAAGTTCCGGCCCAAGCAGCCGCTGATCGGCTTCACCAGCGAGGCGACGACGCTGTA
>SLQK01000255.1 GCA_007131525.1 Nitriliruptoraceae bacterium
CTCCGGGCGAGCCGCTCGCCCGTCCGCCCTGCGCCGGTGGCGTTGCGCCGGCTCGGCGGTCACCGTCGCGCCATCACGGCGCCCGCCACCCGGGCCCCACCCCCGCCCGCGCACACCCGAGGTCACCACCCCATGCCCACCGGACGCGTCAAGGTCTTCCACGCCGACCGCAACTTCGGCTTCATCACCGTCGACGACGGCTCCGAGGCCTACGTCCCCGCGACCGAGGTCGCCGCAGGTCAACTGCGTCCGGGCGACGAGGTCGAGTTCGAGCTCGGCGAGTCCGAGGGTCGGCGCCGGACCGCCACCGGCGTGACCGTCACCAAGGCGGCCCCGGCCGCCAACCCCGTGGGTCGCACCATGGCCAACCCACCGTCGTGGGATGAGCTCGAGGAGCGTGAGCGCCAGCGCCGGATGGCACGCCGCCGCCGCCGCTGACCCGCGGGCACCCCCAGCCGGACCAGCACCCTGCCACCCGGTGCTCCGTGGTCGACCCACCCATCGCCGCGAGCCCGGGACCGGTACGGTCGGGGCACCGAGCGCTGCGGGAGGGACGCACCGTGGCTCAGGCCGTTGGTCCTGCAACCACACCGGTCCGGGAGATCGGGACCGAGCCAGAGGTCACCGCTGACCTGCCCTGGGACGTGATCGTCTGGGACGATCCGGTCAACCTGATGTCCTACGTCGTCTTCGTCTTCAAGCGGGTGTTCGGCTTCCCCGACCACCTCGCCCGCAAGCTGATGCTCGAGGTCCACGAGCAGGGCCGCGCGCTCGTGGCCTCCGAGCCCCGCGAGCAGGCGGAACGCTACGTGCACGCCCTCCACGGCTACGGCCTGCGGGCCACGATGGAGCGACCCGCGTGACCGCCACCTTCGTGCGCCGCGGGGACCTGATCCGCCTGCAGCTGCGGCCCCAGGAGGTCGACCTGCTCGTGCGGCTCGCCGGGGAGCTTCGCACCGCCCTCGAGGAGCCGGGGCCGGACGATCCGGTGGCGGCCCGGCTGTTCCCTCCGGCCGTGCTCGGCGATCCGGACGCCGACCGTGAGGTCCGGGACCTGCTGGCCGACGCCCTGCTCGCTGACCGGCTGGCGGGACTCGAGTCGGTGCTGGAGCTCGTCGCGCGGGGTCGGCGGTCCAAGGGCCGGCTCGTGGTCGACCTGGAGGAGGATGAGCCCCTGCTGGTGCTCGGGGTGCTCAACGACATCCGGCTCGCGATCGGCGCCCGCATCGACATCGAGGCCATCGACCGTGACCGGGTCGCCGAGCATGACCCGGTGGCCTACCCGATCGCGGTGATGGACCACCTCGGCTGGTGGCAGGAGCAGCTGCTGGCCATCCTGGACGGGCAGGACCGCTCCGCGTGAGCGTCGGCGCGACCCACCGGGTCGGGGGAGGAGCAGCACGGTGCAGCTCGGGATCGGGGTCAGCGAGGATCTGCCACTGGTGGTGCAGCAACGCATCGCCGCCCACGTCGAGGCGGCCGGCTTCACGTCGCTGTGGACCAACGAGGCCAGCGGTCGCGACGCGCTCCTGCTGTGCCAGGCCTGGGCGGCGGCGACCACCGACCTGCGGGTGGGGGTGGGCGTCGCCCCGATCTGGACCCGGAGCCCAGCCCAGCTCGCGATGGCCTCCGCCACCCTGCAGGAGGCCAGCGGAGGGCGGTTCCTCCTCGGCCTCGGGGTCAGCCACGCCGCCACGATGGGGCCCTGGCACGGCGCCGAGGTGGTCAAGCCCCTGACCGCCAGCCGGGAGCTGTTGACGATCCTCGCGCAGCTGGAGGCGGGGGAGCGCAGCGAGGTGGCGGGCGAGGTCCTCTCGTCGCGTCGCTTCCGCCTGGCGGTGACACCCCTGCCGCCGCCGACGCGGCGCTACCTCGCCGCCATGGGACCACGGATGCTCGAGCTGGCGGGGTCCCACGCCGACGGGGCGCTGCTGAACTGGGCGGGCCCCGAGGAGGTGGCCCGTGCGGGGGGACTGGTCCGTGACAGCGCCCGGCGGGCGGGTCGGGACCCGGCCGGGGTGGAGGTGGCGACCTACGTGCGCCTGGCGGTGGCCGAGGACCGGGAGGCAGCCAGAGCCGCGTTGGCGACCCAGATCGGCCGCTACGGCGCCCTCCCGGCCTACGCCGCGCACCTCGAGCGCCAGGGGTTCGGCCCGGCCCTGACGCGGGCCCGTGACGCGCACCGGGCCGGCGCCGACGGCACGGGACTGGCGGAGGCGCTGGGGGAGGAGACCCTGGACGCGCTCGGGTGGGCGGCGACGCCCGGCGACGACGCCACCCCGCTGCTGCGCCGCTACACCGACGCCGGGCTCGACCACCTCATCGCCCGGGTCGTGGTGGTCGGGGAGGATCCCGTGGCCAGCATCGACGCCGTGGTGCGCCTCCTCGACCCCCACACCGGCTGACGCCGCCGCGAGCACGCGTCACCGGCCTCGGCGAGCCAGGCTGGTGACGAGGTGCCTCGACTCCGGCACCCGCAGCGCCCACGTCACCGCCAGGTAGGCGAGACCGGCACCACCCCCGACGATCACCAGCCGCACCAGCGAGCCCGCCCCGGTCGGCACCTGCAGGGCCAGCGCCGGGGTGACCGCCGCGGCCACCAGCGCAGCGACCAGCAGGCGCAGCAGCGTGCCACCCCCGAGCCGCGGCCGGCTCGTCAACCGCGTGACCCGGCGTCGCAGCAGCAGGAACTCGAGCCAGGAACCGACCGCCGAGCCTGCGGCCAGCCCCAGGGCACCGAGCCGCAGCTGGTTCTCGGTCGCGTCACGCAGGGCGGGGTCGGCGGGCGCCAGGCTGGGCACGCGCGCGCCCTCGGCCAGCACGAACCCGGCGGGCTCGGCGAGGTCGACGACGAGGCGGTCCAGGGTGAACATCAGGGGGACCGCGACCGCCAACGCCACCGCGACCCGGATGCCGGCGATCACCGCCGGGGTACGGGCGTCGTCGACGGCGTAGAGCAACGACTGGAGCAGCCGGGAGGCCGTCGCCGGCAGCAGCCCCAGGCTGTAGACCCCGAGCACCGCCGCGACCTGGAAGGTGGTCTCGGCGTCGAAGGCGCCCCGGCCGAACAGGAGGTCGACGATGTCGCCGCCGAGCAGCAGGTAGGCGATCGTGACCCCCACCACGAAGAAGGCGCTGCGGGCCAGACCCGCGTCCAGCCGCGCACGCAGCGCTGCTCGACCCGCGACGCCCATCGTCGACAACGAGGGGAGCTCCGCCGCGGCCACGCTCATGCCGAACAGCGCGATCGGCAGCAGGTAGAAGGTCTGGGCGTAGCCGAGCACGGCCACGGCACCGACCGCCAGCAGCGACGCGACCGCGAGCTCCACCAGCGCCGAGAGCTGCACGACGCCCCGCCCCAGCACGATCGGACCGAAGGCCCGCAGCACCGTGCGGACCCCGGCACGTCGGTGGTCCAGTGACAACCGGAGCGAGCCCCGCAGCACCCGGCGCACCGTCGGGACCTGCACACCGAGCTGCAGCGCACCGCCGAGCACCACACCCCAGCCGGCGGCCACCGCAGGCGTCACCAGCGCGGCGGCACCCAGCGTCACCAGCGCGATCAGGATCCCGAGGTTCCACAGCACCGGAGCGACGTAGGACAGGAAGAACCGGCGGTGGGCGTTGAGGACCCCGAGGCACCACGCCGACAGCACGAGCAGCCCGACACCCGGGAACATGATGCGCACCAGGGTCACGGTGAGCTCGAAGCGCTCGCCGACGAAGCCGGGCGTGATCAGGCGCACCAGCGGCGCGGCGAGCACCACGCCGAGGAGCACCAGCACGCCGACCAGCACGACCAGCAGCCCGAGCACCGCACCGGCGACCCGGCCGGCCTCCTCCTCGCGGTCCTCGGCCAGCAACCGGGAGTAGGTCGGGATGAAGGAGGCCGACAGGACCCCCTCCCCGAGGAGGTTCTGCAGCAGGTTCGGGATCTTCAGCGCCGCCCGGAACGCGTCCGCTCCGACGTTGGCACCGAGGAAGAACGCGAGCGCAGCGTCCCGCACCAGCCCGGACATCCGGGACAGGGCGATCCCGGCGGCGATCAGCGAGGAGGAGCGGCGCATCTCCTCGGCGCCACCGGCGCCCGGCACCTCGTCGGGAGCCGGGCCCTCGTGCCGTCCGGGGTCATCCACGGGTGGTCACGCCCACCGTCGTGGCCGGTCACGGAGCTGCCCGAGCCCGAGGGCGTCGCACCACGCCAGGTAGGCCTGCCGCGGCACCCCGCCGACACGCAGACCGTCCAGCGCCACCCCGGGATCGAGATCGGTCGCCAGCCGGGTGAGCTCGCGGTAGCGCAGCGCCTCCTCGCGCCGCTCGGTCAGGGTGGCCGCGATCCGGGCGGCGCCCCGCACCGTCACCTCCCACGCAGCGGGGTCGTCGGGGATCGCCTCGAGGTGGCCGTAGTGACCCAGCAGGCTCGCCGCGCTCTTCGCACCGATGCCCGGCAGCCCGGGGATGCCGTCGGCGTCGTCGCCGACCAGGGCCAGCAGGTCGGGGATGGCGGCCGGGGCCACCCCGAACCGCTCCCGCACCCCGTCCTCGTCGCGCTCGGTGCCGCGGGCCCGATCGACCTGGATGATGCGGGTGCCCCGGACCACCTGGGCGAGATCCTTGTCGGGGGTGAGGATCCGGACCTGGTCGACCTCGGGCGCGAACCGCACGGCCGCACTGGCGAGCTGGTCGTCGGCCTCGACCCGGTCGCAGCGCCAGACGTGGACCCCGAGGGTGGCCACCGCCACCTCGGCGTCGGCGAGCTGGGCGAGCAGGGCCGGGTCGACGCCCTCGGAGCTCTTGTAGCCCGCGAAGGCCTCGTTGCGCCAGCTCTCGATCGGCCGGTCGAAGGCGACACCGAGGTGGGTGACCGCCTCGGCCTCGTCGTCGAGCAGCGCCAGCAGGCTGGACACCAGGCCGACGGTCGCCTTGATGTCGCGGCCCCCGGGGTCGGTCCGGGCGGGCCGCTTCGAGAAGTGGGCGCGGAACAGCTCGTAGGTGCCGTCGACGAGGTGGAGGCGCGCCGGCGTCGCCGCTGCCTCATCCCGAGCCATGTGGCCTCCTGTGGCTACCGTGGGGCACCGTAGTCCAGGGCCGGTGCGGTGCCGGCACGTCCGAGGCAGGTGACAGCGAGGTGCGTTCGAACGACCGGGAGGTGCGGGACGGCCCGCGCCTGCTCCCGGTGGCCCCCGACGGCCGCACGCGGCCACCGCGGCCGGTGCCGCCCTCGGTGTGGGAGCTGCCGGATCCGGGGGTGCTGGGCCCGCAGGAGCTGATCGGTTTCGGGGCCGACCTCGAACCCGCCACCCTGGTCGACGCCTACCGCCGGGGGATCTTCCCCTGGCCCCACACGGACACCCCGCTGCCGTGGTTCTCGCCCGACCCTCGGGGGGTGCTCACGCCGGACACCCTGCACCGCTCGCGCAGCCTGCGACGGACGCTCCGGCGCTCGGGGTGGACCACCACGGTCGACGCGGACCTGCCCGCGGTGGTGGCGGCCTGCGCCGACCGTGCCGAGGAGGGCACCTGGCTCACCCCCGCGATGCAGGCCGCCTACCGCCGCCTCCACGAGCTCGGCTGGGTGCACAGCGTGGAGGTCTGGGACGGACCGCGGCTGGTCGGTGGGATCTACGGCGTGCAGGTCGGCGCGGTGTTCACCGGTGAGTCGATGTTCCACCGGGTGCCCGACGCCTCGAAGGTGGCCCTGGTCGACCTGCTCGACCGCTTCACCGCCGCCGGTGGCGTGCTGCTCGACGTCCAGCTCGTGACCCCGCACCTCGCCAGCCTCGGCGCCGTCGAGGTCCCCCGTGAGGTGTTCCTCGCCGACCTGGACCGGTTGCGCACCGAACGGGTCCGCATGGCCGTGGGCAGACGTCCCGTGACGACGCTCGCCGGGTGAGGCACACTGGGGGCCGAGGACGCCGAGCCCGGCCACCCCTTCGACCACCGATCCAGCGCGTGATGGGTCCCGGATCCCTGTCGAGACCGTGACCCGCACACCGCCCGCCGGGCTGCCCCGACGTCCCCGCCGACCACGTCGGACCGTCCGCTGCCCGCGGCCACCGGATCCCCACCGACCACGAGGTACCTCACGTGAGCGACACCACCACCCCCCTCGAGCGCCGCTACCCCGACCAGGACTTCGAGGTCCGTGACCTCTCACTCGCCGAGTGGGGCCGCAAGGAGATCGGGCTCGCCGAGCGGGAGATGCCCGGCCTCATGGCGCTGCGCGCGCGCTTCGCCGGCGAGCAGCCCCTGGCCGGCGCCCGCATCGCCGGCTGCCTGCACATGACCGTGCAGACCGCGGTGCTGATCGAGACCCTGCAGGCGCTCGGCGCCTCGGTGCGCTGGTCGTCCTGCAACATCTTCTCCACCCAGGACGAGGCCGCCGCCGCGGTGGCCGCCGCCGGCACCCCGGTGTTCGCCTGGAAGGGCGAGACCGAGGAGGAGTACATCTGGTGCATCGAGCAGACCCTGACCTGGCCCGACGGGTCCGGCCCGAACCTGCTGCTGGACGACGGTGGTGACCTCACCGCGCTGATCCACCATGAGCACCCCGAGCTGCTGCCCGAGATCCTCGGCGTGTCCGAGGAGACCACCACGGGCATCAAGCAGCTCAGGTCCTGGCAGAAGCGCGGGACCCTGATGATGCCCGCCATCAACGTCAACGACTCGGTGACGAAGTCGAAGTTCGACAACCTCTACGGGTGCCGGGAGTCGCTGATCGACGGGATCAAGCGCGGCACGGACGTGATGATCGCCGGCAAGGTCGCGGTCGTGGCCGGCTACGGCGACGTCGGCAAGGGCTGCGCCCAGGCGCTCGACGGGATGGGCGCCACGGTCTACGTCACCGAGATCGACCCGATCAACGCCCTGCAGGCCGCGATGGAGGGCTACCGGGTCGTCCGGATCGAGGACGTCATCGATGAGGCCGACATCGTGGTGACCGCCACCGGCAATATGGGCGTGGTGACCCACGACCGCGTGCTGGAGATGAAGGACCACGCGATCCTGTGCAACATCGGGCACTTCGACACCGAGATCGAGACCGAGGCGCTCCGGGCCTACGAGTGGACCAACATCAAGCCCCAGGTCGACCTCGTCCACCTGCCCAACGGGCGCGACGTGATCCTGCTCGCTGAGGGACGGCTGGTGAACCTGGGCAACGCGACCGGGCACAGCTCCTTCGTGATGTCGACCTCCTTCACCAACCAGGTGCTCGCCCAGCTCGAGCTGTGGCAGCACCACGAGGACTACAAGCCCGAGGTCTACGTGCTGCCGAAGCACCTCGACGAGGAGGTCGCCCGGCTGCACCTGGACAAGATCGGCGCCCGGCTCACCGAGCTCACCCCCGAGCAGGCCGACTACCTCGGCGTCGACATCGAGGGCCCCTACAAGGACGACAGCTACCGCTACTGAGCACTCGGGCCCACCCGCCCCGCCACCACCCACGCCGTGCATGGTCGAGGTAGCTCGCCTCCGAGCTTCCGGTCGCATAGCGTGGGTGGTGTTGTTGCTGAGGCCGGCGAACATCCCAGATCGGTGCTCACGTCCGACCCCCCATCTGCCGATACCCCCGGGGAGGCCGGTCGAGATGACGGATGGACCGTTCGACGACGCCAGCCCTGACGAGGAGGAGACCGTGGGCCGACAGCGCGGGGTAGCCGCCATGCTGACCGCTGCCGGGTTGGCAGTGCTCGCGATGGTCGGGGTCGGCGCGGCCGTCGCGCAGTCGGACGACGCCACGGCGGCCACCGGGACCACACCCGATGCGCTGCTCGAACGGCTCGACGCGCTGGAGGCGGACCTGCCGAACAACCCACCGCCGCTGGGCGCCCAGCTGTCCGCCGACACCACCTGGGGGACCGTCGAAGGCGACGCGACGAGCGTCCGGGCCGTGCTCGACACCCTCGAACCGGAGCTGAGGCAGCTGTTCATCGACGCCGACGACGCCGACGGCGACGTCGCCGAGGGGGTCGCCCTGGTCGCCCGTGGCTGGCTGGACATCTGGACCGGCACCACGGCACTGGCCGTTGCCGAGTCCGCCGACCTGGCCTTCCCGATCGACACCACCGACGAGCTCGGGGTGGCCACCGGCGCCGACGAGCTCCGCGGCGACATGGAGGTCGGCCTCGAGCTGCTGCTCCTGGGCCGGGCCCGCCACCTCGAGGGCTACGGCCTGCTCCGTGACCTGGGCGAGGCCCCGCTGGACGCCCAGCTGCGCATCGACGACCGGGCGAGCTCGGCCGAGGCCTACGACGCCGAGGTGCGCCCGCTGATCACGCGGATGCTGTCCCACCCCGACCCGTCGGTGCTGGTCACCACCGACCGCTTCGACACCGACTCCCCGGGCGTCCGCAGCCGCGCGATGTCGATGAGCGTGGTGTGCGTGGACCGAGAAGCGCTGGAGGAGCTCGGCGGGACCGCGTCCGAGGAGGTCCTCGCCCAGCTCGAGGACGTCGACCGGATCGACTGCGAGGACCTGCCGGGCGCCGACACCGAGTGAGGTCGTCGTGCGCAGCATCCCCAAGCCCGACGAGCTGCTCGCGTTGCACGACGTCACCGCGGAGCTGTTCGCCACGCTGAAGGGATGGTTCGACGTCGCCGACGAGGTCACGATCTCGCTGGCCGACATCGACTCCGCGGTCGAGGAGCTCGGCGAGCCGGTGCTGATCGCCGCCATGGCGATGCGCAAGCTCCAGGCGCTCAGGCTCCTGGCCCAGCCCGGCGTGCGGACCACCACCGACGTGGTCGTCACCATCGTGCAGGACCTCGACCGGGCGCTGTTGCAGGCCCCGTCGATGTGGCTGAAGCGCACCGCCGCCGCCACCGACTGGGACGCGGAGTTCGCCGCCCTGGTCGACGACGACGCCGAGGCGACCGACGACGCCGAGGCGACCAACGACGACGCCGTGCCGGCCGCGCCCGGGACCGCCACCTCACCGGCGTCCCCCGGCGACGACGATCCGGCCGTCACGCGCTTCCGGGAGCTCCACGCCGGCCTGCACCGGGCCCTGCGCGCGGTGCTCACCGCCAGCGACGGGGAGATCCGGATCCTGGTGTGAGGACGGGCTGTCGGCCCCGGTGCGGCAGGGCCGGGGGACCCGTGCGCGGTCGCGGGCCGGCTGGCATGATGGCGAGCGCGGCGCGCACCGGGGGTCCCCGGTGCTGTCCCGCTCTACGAGGTGTGTAGTAGCGTCACCTGGAACCGGTGCGACATCGCGGGAGCGCACCGGGTCGCCTGACGCCCGCGCAACATCGACATGGCTCGGTCCGCGGCATCGAACCGCACCGAGCGGAGGAAAGGTACAGCTCGATGAGGATGACCATCCGCCGCGCTGCCGCGGCAGCACTGGTAGGTGCGTTGGTGCTCGCCGCCTGCGGTGAGGCACCCGACGACGACGTCGACACCGACGTCGAGGACACCGATCCGGTGGACGACGACGAGGTGGACGACGACGTCACCGACGACGAGCCGGCGGCCGCCGACTTCCGCGGCTGCCTGGTCACCGACCAGGGCGGCGTCGACGACGCGTCGTTCAACGAGACCGCCTGGGCCGGCATGCAGCGGGCCGAGGCCGAGCTCGGCGTCGACATCGCCGTGCTCGAGTCCAACTCCGAAGCGGACTTCGCACCCAACATCCAGGCGTTCATCGACCAGGACTGCGACCTGATCGTCACGGTCGGGTTCCTGCTGGGCGAGGCCACCGAGGAGGCGGCGATCGCCAACCCGGACCAGAACTTCGCCATCGTCGACTACGCCTTCGATGACGA
>SLQK01000066.1 GCA_007131525.1 Nitriliruptoraceae bacterium
GCAGCTTCGCCTCGTCCGCGTCCAGCCCCTCGGACTGCTCCTTGAGGCGGAGCTCCAGCGGGTCGGGCAGGAACTCGTGCAGCGGCGGGTCGAGGAGGCGGATCACGACCGTCTTGCCGTCCATGACCTCGAGGACGCCCTCGAAGTCCTCCTTCTGCTGCGCCTCGAGCGGCTCCAGCGCGGCGAGCTGCTCCTCCTCGGTCTTGGACAGGATCATCTGGCGGATCAGCGGCAGCCGGTCACCCAGGAACTGGTGCTCGGTCCGGCACAGCCCGATGCCCTCCGCACCCGCCTCGAGCGCCCGACGGGCGTCCTCGGGGGTGTCGGCGTTGGCCCAGACATGCAGGGTGCGCTGCTTGTCGGCGTAGGTGAGCAGCTTGGCGACGTTCGGATCGTCATCCGGGACCTCGAGCTCGACCTCGCCGACCACGACCTGCCCGGTCGTGCCGTCGATCGAGATGACGTCGTTGGCGTGGATCACGGTGCCGTTGACCGTGATCTTGCCGCCCTTGATGTCGATCTTGAGCTCGTTGGCGCCGCACACGGCCGGCTTGCCGAGCCCGCGGGCGACCACGGCGGCGTGGCTGACGAGCCCGCCGCGCGAGGTCAGCATGCCGGCGGAGGCGACCATGCCCTCGAGGTCCTCGGGTGAGGTCTCGGGGCGCACCAGCACCACCGACTCGCCGGCGTTCCCGCGCTCCTTGGCCTCCTGGGAGGTGAGCACGACCTTGCCGACCGCCGCACCCGGTGAGGCGGCCAGGCCGGTGGTGATGGGTTCGGGCGCGTCGGGGCCGAAGCGGGGGTGCAGCAGCGCCTCGAGCTGCTTCGGCGTGACGCGCTTGAGCGCCTCCACCTCGTCGATCAGGCCCTCGTCGACCATCTCGACCGCCATGCGCAGCGCCGCGGCGGCGGAGCGCTTGCCGACCCGCGTCTGGAGCATCCAGAGCTTGTCGTTCTCGATCGTGAACTCGACGTCGCACATGTCGCGGTAGTGCTGCTCGAGGGTGTCGAGGGTCTCCTCGAGCTCCTCCTTGGCGTGCGGGAACGTGTCGCCCATCGTGTCGATGTGCTCGACCGCACGGGTTCCGGCCACCACGTCCTCGCCCTGGGCGCCGATCAGGAAGTCGCCGTAGTGGACCTTCTCCCCGGTGGCCGGGTCACGGGTGAAGGCCACCCCGGTGGCGGAGCGTTCGCCGAGGTTGCCGAACACCATCATCTGCACGTTGACGGCGGTCCCGAGGTCGTCCGGGATGCCCTCGATGCGGCGGTAGGCCTTCGCGCGGTCACCGTCCCAGGAACGGAACACGGCCTCGATGGCGAGGCGCAGCTGATCGTGGGGATCCTCAGGGAGCTCCTTGCCGGCGTCCGCGATCGTCTGGCGGTGCTTGGCGACCAGCTCCTCGAGCTGCTCGACCGACAGGTCACGCTCGCTGGCCACCCCGGCCGCCTCGTTGGCGTGCTCCACGTTGTGGTCGAACAGCTCACCGTCGACCCCGAGCACCACACGCCCGAACATCTCGAGGAAGCGCCGGGTGGCGTCCTGGGCGAACCACTCGTCGCCCATGGCCGCGAGGCCGGGAGCGGTGTGGGGCATGGCACCGAGGTTGAGGACGGTGTCCATCATGCCGGGCATGGAGAACACCGCACCGGAGCGCACCGACAGCAGCAGCGGCGAGTCCGGGTCGCCGAGCTTGCGGCCGACCTGGGCCTCGAGCTGGGTGAGCGCCTCGTCCACCTGGTCGAACAGGCCCGCGGGTGAGCCCCCCTCCGCCATGTAGCGACGACAGGCGTCGGTCGTGACGATGAACCCGGGCGGCACGGGGAGCCCGATCCGGGTCATCTCGGCGAGGTTCGCGCCCTTGCCCCCCAGCAGGGACTTCATGTCGGCGCTGCCCTCGCTGAAGGGCACAACGAAACTGTCAGTGGTCATCATCGTCCTCGGGTGCGGTGTGCGGTCGGAGATCAGGTCACGGCTGGACCCGTCCGGCCTTCGGCTGGATCGGGGCTCAGTCGACACCGCCTAGCCAAGCGCAGGCAGGGCACCACGTCCACGGCGGTTGGGACCATCGGCACCGTCGTGGACGCCGGAACGTGTCGGTGGGGGTCGGCGGGCCCACCCCACACCGACCCGCGATCACGCGAACCGCACCAGCCCGTACCGCTTCTTGCCAGCGCGGATCACGGCCGTGGACTGGCTGGCCAGGTCGGTCGGTCCGAGCCGGTACCGCGGGTCGTCGATGCGGGCGTTGTTCAGCCGCACGGCCCCCTGCTGGACCAGCCTGCGGGCCTCGGCGTTGCCCGCGGTGAGCCCGACCGCCGTCATCGCCTCGAGGAGCCCCACCCCCTCCCCGTCGAGTCGCGCCCGGTCCAGGGTGACGCTGGGGGCCTCCTCGAAGGCGGCGGTGAGCACCTCGTCGCTGAGGTCGGAGAAGGGCGCGTCGCCGAACAGCACGGCCGTGGCGCCCTCGGCCGCCTGCACGCCGGCGTCACCATGGATGATCCGGGTGGCCTCGCGCGCGAGTTCACGGTGCGCTACGCGCGCACCCGGGTCGCGCTCCAGCTCCCGTCCGAGCTCATCGATGGTGTCGAGCTCGAGGAAGGTGAACAGCCGGAGGAAGCGCACCACGTCCGCGTCGGCGGCGTTGACCCAGTACTGGTAGTAGGCGTAGGGGCTGGTGAGCTCGGGGTCGAGCCAGACCGCGTTGCCCGCGGACTTGCCGAACTTGGACCCGTCAGCGGTGGTCAGCAGCGGCCACACCAGGCCGTAGGCCTGGCCCCCTCCGCGCCGACGGATCAGGTCGATGCCGGCGACGATATTGCCCCACTGGTCCGAGCCGCCGCCCTGGAGCACGCAGCCGTAGCGCTCATGCAGGTGGGCGAAGTCGAAGGCCTGGAGCAGCTGGTAGCTGAACTCGGCGTAGGTGAGGCCCTGCTCGCGCTCCTCGAGACGGCGTCGGACCGACTCCCGCGCGATCATCTGGTTGACCGAGGCGTACACCCCCACCTCGCGCAGGAAGTCGAGCACCCCGACCGGTGCGGTCCAGTCGTGGTTGTCGACCAGCAGGCCGGCCGCGCCCGCCACGCCCTCGGGATCACCGGACAGGTCCAGGACCAGCCCCAACTGGTGCCGGATGCCGGCGAGGTGGCGGTCGATCGTCGCGTCGTCGAACACCTCGCGCTCGGTGTCCCGCCCCGAGGGATCCCCGATCCTGCCCGTGGCCCCACCCGCCAGCGCGATCGGCCGGTGCCCATGGCGCTGGAGCCAGGCCATGGCCATCATCCCGACCAGGCTGCCGGCGTGCAGCGACGGCGCGGTCGGGTCGAAGCCGACGTAGTAGGTGACGCGCCCGGCGTCCAGGGCCGCGGCGAGCGCCACCTCGTCCGTCACGTCCTGGACGAAGCCGCGGGCACGCAGCACGGACAGCGCGCCGGGGGTGACCGACGCGGCAGGCAGGGGGGTGGACGGCGAGGTGGTCATGGGGCGGACGCTACCTCGACGTCGCGATCAGCCCCAGGCGGGAAGGGTGGCCCGGGTCTCCGCGGGCGGGGTCACCGCCGGCACCTGGCGTGCGGGCATCCACTCGGGCATGCCATCCGCCCACACGTAGGTGTCGGGGCCGACGGTGCCGTCGAGGACCCGTGCCCGGATGTCGGCCAGGGGCAGCGGCCCGCGCTGCTCCCCACCGTCGAGGTGGTACCAGCGGGCGGGGTCGGGCTGGGACGTGCCGTGGTCGTCCACGTGGCTCTCCACTGTTCACGGGGAACGTTGTCCGCACGGTAGCGCTCCCCCCGGCGTCCTGGGAGCCCCTGTCACCCGTCCGTCGACAGGTCCGCACCGCACCGACCACCGGGGGTAGGGTCGAGGTGTCGCCGACAAGGGCGGGGGTGTGATGTCCGAGTCCGACCGCACGAGGTGCCGCTGCGCTGTCCTCAACGTGATGAGCGGCGAGGTGGCCCGGGAGTACCTGCGCTACCACCTCGAGGTCGAGCGCACCGACGGCATGGGGCGCAGGGTCCACCGCTGTGAGGAGAGCGGCATCAGCTGGGTCGAGGAGCGGCGACCGTCAGGCTACGGCGACGACGTCACGGTGCTCCGCCGGCTCCCCGACTGACGGCAGGACCACCGCTCCCCAGCGACCACGCCGCGAGCGACCTCAGGCGTCGTCCTCCAGGGCCAGACGGATCCGCCGGAAGCCCCTGCCCTTCGACTCCACCTTGGCGATGCGGACCCGGCCGACCTCCAGCGTCGAGGCCACGTGGGTCCCGCCGTCGGCCTGGCGGTCCAGTCCGACGATGTCCACGACCCGCACCTCGGTGAGCGAGGCCGGCAACAGCGAGATCTTCGTGCGGATCAGGGAGGGATCCTGGTCGGCCACCTCCCGGGGCAGGAAGGCGATCTCCACGGGCCGGGCCGCCGCCAGCTGGGCGTTGAGCTCGGTCTCCAGGGGCTCCTTGTCCTCGGGGTCCCAGTCGGGCAGCTCGAAGTCCAGCCGGCCGACGCCGGGTTCCATGTTCCCGCCCGTGACCGGGCTGGCGAACCGCTCCCAGACGACACCGCACAGCGCGTGCATCGCGGTGTGGGTGCGCATCAGGCGGTACCGCCGCTGCCAGTCGACCTCGGCGTGCACGAGCGTGCCGGTCCCGGGCAGCCCTCCCTCGAGCCAGTGCCACACGCCCCGGCCGTCGTCCGCGACCCGGACCACGGCGAGGCGGTCGTCACCGATCGTCAGCTCGCCGATGTCGTGGGGTTGGCCGCCCCCGCCGGGGTAGAAGACGGTCCGGTCGAGCAGGACCCGGCCGTCGTCGGGATCGACGTCGACGATGGTCGCGTCGGCGGCCCGGGCGTACTGATCGGTGGAGTAGAGGCGGTCGGTCACGGCGCGCTCCGTTCGGTGCCGGACCCCACCCTACGTCCCCTGGCCGCGGGAGCGCGTAGCCTGACGGCCATGCGCTGTCCCCGCTGCTTCGACGACTACGAGCCCGGCGTCGCCCTGTGCGCCTCCTGCCGGCTGGAGCTGGTCCCTGCCGAGGAACTGGAGGGCGCGGATGGCGCGCCGCCCACGCCCGCTCCG
This sequence comes from Nitriliruptoraceae bacterium, assembly GCA_007131525.1. Lineage (GTDB taxonomy): Bacteria > Actinomycetota > Nitriliruptoria > Nitriliruptorales > Nitriliruptoraceae > T1Sed10-7. The sequence goes on from SLQK01000066.1 coordinate 5,073, forward strand.
CCCCGGCCCGACCCCGAGGCGATGACCCCGCAGCACCTCGGCCGCTTCCACCCGACGATGGCCACCGAGGTGCTGGCCCTGCTCGAGGGGCGCGGCATCGACGCCGAGGTCACCACCCACGACGACCACACGGAGCTGGCCGTGGCCGGACGGTGGCGCGACGACGTCCGCGCCGAGCTGGTGCTCAGGTGGGATGAGCTGCTGGAGTCCCTCGACCCGGACGAGGCCCCCGGGGTCCTGGCCACGGGGGGGCACGCGGCGGGCTGGTTCGACGCGCCGCTGGGTGGCCACATCGACCGGGACGGCAAGCTGGTCGTCGACGGTCCCAGCGAGGACGACACCGACGGCACCCGCACCCTGGGACCAGCGATGGTCCTCGGCGGGGCGATCCTGGCCGTCAGCGGCTGGCAGGTCGTCGAGGCGCCGGCGCTGGTGCTCGCGGGGATCGGACTGCTCGTGCTGGGGCTGTTCCTGCCCCGCTGAGCCGGTCAGCCGACCGCGGTGCCCCGGGCGAGCTGCCGGTAGGACTCCAGCAGGTGGTGCCAGTGGCAGGCGGTGCAGACCTCGACGACGTAGACGGTCAGATCGCCGTGTCGCTCGGCGTGCTGCGCCACCGCCTCCCTCGGCACCGCCCGTCCGGAGCTGGTCCGGGGCCCCTTGCCCTCGAAGACGTACACGACCTGCCGCAGCTCAGGACCAGCGCACAACGGGCAGGGCTCGTCGGTCCGGCTGCCGATGTGCACGCCAGCCCGCACCAGGTCGGGGTGGGCGTCCCGCACGTCGTCGAGTCCACGGCTGCCCTCGGTGACCTCCCGCAGCAGCGCACGGCGCTGCAGGCGGTAGTCCATCCGACGTTCGCGCATGGCGACGGTGCCTCCGGGACCGGGCGATCGGCTCGCCGTCCCCACCACGGGGACCCACACAGGCTACGGACCCTGGTCGCGGGGCGCAGCCCCGGACCGCACCCCGACCGGATCGGGCATCGGCAGCGGTGAGTACGGTCCGCTCCTGCCCGCCTCCGCCCCCCGTCTCCGGAGCCCCGCATGAGCGACGCCAGCCACCGCCCCCCGGCCGCCGAGCGTGAGGAGCTGGTGGAGCTCCTCCACGGTCATGAGGTCGCCGACCCCTACCGGTGGTTGGAGGCACCGGCACACGACGACCGGGTGGCCGCCTTCATCGACGCCCAGGACGCGGTGGCCCGGGCTGCGTTGGCGACGCTGCCCCTGCGCGACACCTTCGTCGATCAGCTCCAGCAGCTGTGGAACCACCCGCGTCGCTCGAACCCGTGGCGACGCGGCCGATGGTGGTTCCAGCTCCGCAACGACGGTCTGCAGGACCAGGACGTGCTGTGGGCTGCGCCCGGTGACCGACCAACCGACCACGGGGCGGCCTGGCCGGCGCCTGCCGAGGACCGGTGGCGGGTCCTGGTCGACCCGAACGCCTGGTCGCGTGACGGCACCGCCTCGCTGTCCGGTCTGGCGGTCTGCGACGACGGCAGCCGTGTGGCCATCGGCCGGGCCGACGCCGGCTCGGACTGGACGACCTGGCGGGCCATCGAGGTGGCCGACGCCACGCTGCATGCGGACGAGGTGCCGTGGTCGAAGTTCGCCAACGCCACCTGGCTCCCCGACGCCAGCGGGTTCGTCTACACCGCCTACGATCCCCCGGCACCAGGCGACGAGCACGCCGCGACCAACCGTGACCAGCGGCTCCAGCTCCACCGCCTGGGGACGCCGACGACGCAGGACGAGGTCGTCCTCGCCCGACCCGATCGTCCCGAGTGGGGGTTCCACCCCGAGGTCAGCCACGACGGACGGTGGTTGGTGGTGGTCGTCACCCGCGGCACCGACCCCGAGACGGGCGTGCTGGTCGCGCCCATCACAGCGGACGGCGCGATCGGCGAGCCCCGGACCCTGCTCCCCGAGGGCCAGGCCCAGCACCATCCGATCGGTGTGCTGGGCGAGGAGCTGCTGGTCGTCACCGACCTCGACGCGCCGCTGGGCCGCATCATCGCCGTCCCCCTGGCCGGCGGGGCGGCGCGCGAGGTGGTCGCCGAGGCCGACGAGCGCCTCCTCGACGCCCGGCTGGTCGGTGCTGCCGACCCCGGGACCCCGGGGTGGCTGGTCTGTCACCGCCTGCACCACGCGACCTCCCGCCTGGACGTGGTCGCGCCGCGGGACGGCACCCCGCTCGGGTCGGTGCCCCTGCCGTGGCCGGTCACCGTCAACGCCACCGCCGGAGGGCGCCACGACACGACGCTCCACCTCGCCATCGGCTCCTTCACCGCGCCCGACCGGCTGATGGTCTGCCACCTCGAGGACCTGCGGCTGGAGGAGGTGTGGCACGCCGCCGGCGGTCCGGCCGGGGACGGCGGGGACATCGAGGTGGTGGTGGAGCAGGTCGCCGTCCAGCACGACGGCGTCGCCGTCCCGCTGTTCGTGCTCCACCGCGCCGACGTGACCCCCGACGGTCGACGACCCACGGTGCTGTGGGGCTACGGGGGGTTCGACATCCCCGTCACACCGATGCACCGGCCCGGCTGGCGGGCCTGGGTGGCGGCCGGCGGGGTCCTGGCGGTGGCCTGCCTGCGGGGCGGCGGCGAGTACGGCGCCGCCTGGCGCGACGACGGCCGCCGGGAACGCAAGGAGCACGTGTTCGACGACGCCCTGGCCTGCGCGGCCTGGCTCACGGGTCGGCGGCGGGACCAGGTCCACGCCACCCCACTCGGTCCCGTCGGCGACCCCGGCGCCGTCTGGACCCGCCCGGAGCAGCTCGGGATCGAGGGCCGTTCCAACGGCGGGCTGCTCGTCGGCGCCTGCCTGACCCGCGAGCCGGAGGCCTTCGGCACCGCCGTTCCGGAGGTCGGGGTGCTGGACCTGGTGCGCTTCCACCGCTTCACGATCGGGTGGGCCTGGACCTCCGACTACGGCTCCCCCGACGACCCCGATGACCTGGCCGTGCTGCTGCGGTACTCGCCCTACCACCGGCTCGAGGTCGGCCGCAGCTACCCCCCGACCCTGATCACCACCGGTGACACCGACGACCGGGTGGTCCCGGCGCACTCCTTCAAGTTCGCCGCGGCCCTGCAGCACGCGCAGGGCGGCGACGCGCCGGTGCTGCTGCGCATCGACCGTGCCGCCGGCCACGGTGCCGGCAAGCCGGTCACCAAGCTGCTCGAGGAACGGGCGGACGTGCTGGCCTTCCACGCCGCCCACCTCGGGTTGACCGGCGAGGATGCCGCGGCGACGGGCCCCGGATGACGCCGTGCCCCCGCCGGAGCGGGGGCACGGCATCGTCAGCGAGCGCGACCGGTGCGGGGCCGCGGCCCGCGACGCTCAGCTGGTGAGCCACTCGGGCTTGCCGCCCTTGGTCCGGTAGAAGATCTCCGAGATCGCGTCGATCTTCGCGATCAGGTCCTCGGCGACGGCGACGTCCATGGTCTTCTTGGCCTCACCCGCCGCCTTGATGGCGTGCCAGAACATCTCGTGGAGCTCGGGGTACTCCTCGAGGTGCGGCGGCTTGAAGTAGTCGGTCCACAGCACCGAGAGGTGGTGCTTGACGAGCTCCGCGCGCTCCTCCTTGATGGTGATGGCGCGCTGCCGGAACACCTCGTCATCGGAGTCGTGGTACTTCTTCGCCGACATGAGCACGGACTCCGCCTCGATCCGCGCCTGCTCCGGGTAGTAGACCCCGCACATCAGGTCACAGTGGGCGTCGGCGACACGGGCGCCCCGCACCGGGCGCAGCGCGTGCAGCAGTGAGGTCAGTCGCATCGGGTGCTCCTTGGAGGTCGAAGGGGTCGAGCGGGACGTGTGCCCCACAGCCTAGGGCAGCTGTGCCCTGGCGCACCCGTCCAGAGGTGGGTGCGCGCTACCGTCGGTCGTCGGTGACCGGACCAGGACCGGCCGCACCGGGCTGCGGTGGACGGCAGAGGTTCGCCGCCGGAGCCGCGGTGGGTGGCCCGGCGCCCGACGCGCCCCCGGAGCCGACTGCCCCGCGCGGGAGGAGGCGACCACGATGACGGGACCGACGCAGCGCCGAGCCCGGGTGACGACCCTGCTCGGCGTGCTGCTGGGCGGCTACCTCGGTGCCCTGGCCGCGGACCGGGCCCGGATCGTGGTCGCCGGGCCCTCGATGGCGCCGACGCTGCTGCCGGGTGAGGTGGTCCTGACGGTCCCGGCCGTCGGTCGCTGGTTGCGGGCCGGGCAGGTGGTGGTGCTGCGCGACCCGGGCGATCCCGACCACCTGATCGTCAAGCGGTTGGCCGCGGTCACCGACGGGCAGGTGTTCGCCGTCGGCGACGACCCCCACCACTCGACCGACAGCCGGACGTGGGGATGGCTGCCGGTCAGCGCGGTCCGCCGGCTGGCGGTCGTGCGGTGGCCCGACGTGCGCAGCCCGCTGCGCCGGGTGGTGGCCGCCCAGCCACCGCCAGAGCCCACCGCTGCCGCGCCGGAGCCCGCGGCCACCCCGTCGGCGGCGGACAGCGTGGACGCCCCGGAGCCCGCCGGTCAGCGCGGCGATGGACGACGGGCGAGCACGAGCACCTCCGGATCGTCCAGTGCCACCTCGCCGTCGCCGCGGCGGCCGTAGGCGCC
>SLQK01000258.1 GCA_007131525.1 Nitriliruptoraceae bacterium
GAAGGGAACCGCCTCTGACCTGGGACGATGTGGCGGAGGGAGGGGGATTCGAACCCCCGAGACCCGTAGGTCTACCCGCTTTCGAGGCGGGCGCACTAGGCCGGACTATGCGATCCCTCCATGCCCGCCGAAGCGGGCCGGACGGAGGGTACGCAGGCGCGGCTGCGGCCGGCAACCGCAGCACGGCCGACAGTGGGGCGTGCCGGCTCAGCCACGATCACGACGCGCCGCGAAGAAGGCCCTCAGCCGGGCCGACGAGGCTTCCGCCATGACTCCTCGCACGACCTCGACCTGGTGGTTGAGCCGTGGGTCGCGGGGGACGTCGTACAGCGCACCGACGGCGCCGGCCTTGGGGTCGTCGGCGGCGAACACGACCCGGTCGACGCGAGCCAGCACCAACGCGCCGGCACACATCACGCAGGGTTCCAGGGTCACGTACAGCGTGCAGCCGCCCAACCGCCAGGAGCCGAGGTGGCGAGCACCGGCACGCAGCGCGAGGATCTCCGCGTGGGCGGTCGGGTCCTGGTCGACCTCGCGGCGGTTGCGCCCGCGCGCGATCACCTGGTCGTCGTGGACCAGCACCGCACCGATCGGCACGTCGTCGTGGGCCGTGGCGGCGTCCGCCTCGGCCAGCGCCTCCTGCATCCACCGCTCGTGCACACAGCCCAGCGTAGGACGACGCGACCTCGTCAGCCGGTCGGGATCGCCGAGCGAGCGGCCTCACGGGCCAGCAACGCGCGCTTGCGCGTCGTACCCCAGCGGTACCCGCCCAGCTCGCCGGTGGACCGCAGCACCCGATGACACGGGATCAGCACAGCGACGGGGTTGCGGCCCACCGCGTTGGCGACCGGCCTGGCGGCCGCCGGCCGACCAGCGGCCCGCGCCACCTCGCGATAGGTCACGACCCGGTCCTCTGGGACCCTCAGGAGCGCCTCCCACACCTTGACCTGCAGGTTCGTCCCGACGCCCACGACCGGCAGCGGCGATGCTGCGGCAGAACGCTCGGCAGGGCGGTCCGGATCGTCGGCGAACAGCATCGCGAGGTGCTCGACGACCGACCGCGTGGCGTGGGGGTCCGCGAGCAGCCGCGCCGCCGGCCACTCGGCGGCCAGTTCCGCTCGCACCGCCTCGTGGGAGGTCGGTGCATCGAGGAAGCGTAGGAACAGCACTCCCCGATCGGTGGTCGCGACCAGAGCCTCGCCCAACGGGGTCGCGTGGACCGCATGGCGGATCGTGAGCCCGGCACCGCCCCGACCGATCTCCCCCGGGGTCACCGCGTCCAGGGTCACCGTGAGGTCGTGGAGCCGTCCGGGCGAGGACAGCCCCGTCGCGGTGGCGGTGTCCAGCACCGTCGCCCGCTCACGGAGCAGCTCCTTGGCCGCCCCGACGGTCAACCATCGCAGGAACCGGTGCGGAGGGACCCCGGCGAAGCGGGTGAACGTGCGGTGCAGGTGCCCGGACGACAGGTGCAGCGCCGCCGCCACCTCGGCAACGGACGGCTGCTCCGTTCGGTGCGTGTCCAGCCACGCGATCGCCGCTGCGATGCGGGCGTAGTCACGGAGCCACTGCTCCGACACGGTGTCGCGACCGGCCATCGACCAACCTCGGCTGCGTGCGGGGTCGACCTCGATGGCCACCCGGGCCTCGAGTCTGTCGCGTCGCTGCGGCCGAGGCGACCCGGATCCTGACGAGCTCCGTCCGCGGTCCCTCCGTGGGTCGTTCGAGGGTTCCTCCGGGGTCCCTCCGGGGTCCCTGCAGGATGTCTCGTATCCGAGACATCCTGCAGGCAGGCCGACGAGGTGGACGGCCGCCGCGGCCGCGGGTGCCAGAGCGCCCTGGATAGTGGTACCCCCCTAGGGCACCCCCTGGTAGTCTGTGGCCGCCGGTCGAGGAACCAGGACAGCGGATGCATGGCTACGCCGCCCGGAGTGACGAGCTCCAGGCCCGTCTGCGCCGGATCGAGGGACAGATCCGCGGTCTCCAGCGCATGATCGAGGAGGACCGCTACTGCATCGACGTGCTGACCCAGATCTCCTCCGCGACCAAGGCGCTCCAGGGCGTCGCCACGACGATGCTGGACGAGCATGTCCGCCACTGCGTGCGCGACGCGATCGACCAGGGAGCCGAGTCGGCCGACGAGAAGATCGAGGAGGCCCTCGAGGTCGTCCACCGGCTCATCAAGCGTTAGCGACCCGGACCAGGAGGAACCCCATGGCCACCCGTACCTACTCCGTCCCCGACATCTCCTGCGGCCACTGCAAGTCGGCCATCGAGGGGGAGGTCGGTGCCCTGGACGACGTCGCGACCGTGCTGGTCGACATCGATGCCCGGACGGTCACCGTCGATGGTGAGGCCAGCGACGCCGCGATCCACGCCGCGATCGAGGAGGCTGGCTACGAGGTCGCTGCCAGCTCGTGATCGGAGACCGAGGATGACCGACGTGATGGACGTGGCCCTGACGCCGGAGCGGGCGCTGGACGTGCTGCTGCAGCTCGAACCGCAGCTGCGGGGCGTCAACACCGACCGTCGCGCCATCGTCGGCCTCCGTGCCGTCGCAGCCACGCAGGTCGAGCTGATCGATGTCGACCTCGGTGCCGACGGGGTGCTGGACCCCGGCGAGGCGGACGCACTGGTCGTCGTCACCACCGAGGAGGTCGGCGACGACGATGACGTGCTGTGCCTGACCCAGCTCGTCTGCGTGCTGCCCGACGGCACGGAGGTGGGTATCAGTCGCGCCGACGACGCGGAGGACGCCAGGGTCTGGCGCACCGACCGTGACGCGGCCGACGCCGCCCACGACCTGCGGCCCCGGGACGTGGCCGCCAACACCGCCCGCCGGGCGTTCGGGCTGCCCTCGGCCGTGGCGAACGAGCTCAGCGTGCCGGAGCTGCTCGGTCGGGCGTGGCTGATGGAGGTCGCCGGGGAGGCGCTGCGTCGGTTCGACGCCCCCGGCGGCCCGGCGGAGGTCCCCGTCGAGGCGCTCCGCCCCATCGCCCGGCAGCCGCTGCTCGGTGGCCTGGTGGCGGGGGATGGTCCCCTGCCGACCTGGGAGCAGATCCGCGCCCACGCGGTCGCCGGCCATCTGGAGCTCGGCCATCTCCCGGTCGCCGCCTCCCACGCTGCCTGGTTGGACGACGCCGGGTTCGCCCAGGTGCTGGACACCACCCTGCCGACGGCCGAGGACCTGCTGGAGCAGCTCCGCGTCACCGCGGGCGAGCAGGGCATGGCGTGGGCCCTGGCCTTCCTGCTCGATCTCGGATGGCACGGCAGCGAGTGAGCCGACGCGTCCTCCACAGGTGTCGGCTGGACGCCACCCGGATGGTCGCACCCACCGCGTAGCCTCACCGGCCATGCCACCTGTCACCGCCGCCGCCAGCTTCCCCGGCCCCGATGCGCTGGGCCGCAACGTGGTGGTCGACCCCACGGCCCCGACCCCGCCCGGCTTCGAGACGGCCCGACGGCTGGTGGTCGACGACGACGTGCTGGCCGATCCGGCGGCCACGGTCGCGGTGCTCCGGTCCCGCTGGCTCGGACGCCGTCGGACCGTGATCCAGCTCGCCGTCGACAACGACGCGGCCCGGGCACCTGAGTCCACCACCACCCCGCCCTACGCCCTCCCGCGCGACCACGCCTTCCACCGGGAGGCACTGCACTTCCTGACCTGGGCCAACAGCTACGACCTGCGCGGCGGCACACCGAGGTGGTGGCATGGCGTGCTCGCCGAGCGTCGCACGGTTGCGAGCGCCAGCGACACCGCGGACGTGCAGCTGCCTGACGGGCGTCACGCCTACGTCGACGGCGGCCCCCGGGGCCCCCTGCACCCGCCCCTGCCGGCCCGTGCCGGGACCGCCACGCCCCCCGCACTGCTCCACCGCGAGTCCGTCGCGCTCGGCCGGCTGACCCTGCAGGGCGATGCGCCGCCCTCGGAGGAGCTGGCGCCCGACCAGCTGGCAGCGGTCACGCACGGCGTCGGGCCCGCCCGGGTGATCGCACCCGCTGGCTCGGGGAAGACGCGGGTCCTGACCGCGCGGCTCCGCCACCTCCTCGTCGATCGCCGCGTCGAGCCGGAGCTGGTCACCGCGCTCGCCTACAACACCCGTGCGGCGGAGGAGATGCGGGAGCGGACCCGCGACCTCGATGCGTCGATCCGGACCCTGCACTCCCTCGCGCTCAGGATCTGCAGCCTGGACGAGCGCAGGCGGGTCATCGACGAGCGGGAGGTCCGCCGCATCCTGGATCGGCTGGTCCGCACCGCCCGGATCCCCAACCAGGACCCGTTCCAGCCCTACCTCGATGCCCTCGCAGAGGTCCGCCTGGCGCTGCGCGATCCCGCCGACGTCGAGGCCGAGCGCGGCGACATCGACGGGTTCGCCGAGGTCTTCGACCGGTACCGCCGGCTGCTGGCCGAGGAGCGACTGCTGGACTTCGACGAGCAGATCTACCGGGCGATCGAGGTGCTGCTGCAACGGCCGGAGCTGCGCTCGACCGTGCAGCGCTGGGGGACCCACCTGCTCGTGGACGAGTTCCAGGACCTGACACCGGCCTTCCTGCTGCTGGTGCGGCTGGTCGCGGGACCGTCGCTGCAGGTGTTCGCCGTCGGTGACGACGACCAGACGATCTACAGCTACGCAGGTGCGACACCGGAGCACCTGACGAGCTTCGACCGGTGGTTCCCCGGCGCGACCCACCATGCCCTGGAGGTCAACTACCGCTGCCCGCCTGGGGTGGTCGACGCCGCCGTGCGGCTGCTCGGCCACAACCGACACCGGGTACCCAAGACGATCCGGTCCCACCGTGCGGCCAGCGGTGCCGAGGTCGTCTCGTGAGCGGCGACGACCTCGCGGTCCACCGCGTGGCCAGCGGCACGATGGCCCACCGGGCGGCGGCGATCGTCACCGAGGCGCTGTCGGCCGGTGCCGTCCCGGCGGAGCTGGCGGTCCTCGCCCGGGTCAACAGCGCGCTGCTCCCCGTCCAGGTGGCGTTGACCGAGGCTGGCATCCCCCACACGGCACCGTTGGACACCTCGGTGCTCCAACGCACCGGGGTGCGCACGGCGCTGGCCTACCTCCGGCTCGCGATGGACACCGACCGGCTGCGGCGCGAGGACGTGCTCGACACCCTCAACCGCCCCGCCCGGAAGGTCAAGTCCGCGGTCACGCCGCACCTGCCCAGGGGCAGCCGCTGGTCGATCGGTGCGCTCGAGCAGGTGTGCGACCAGCTGGACGGGACGCACCGGGAGCGGTTCGCCGGCTACCTCGGTGATCTCCGTCACCTGGAGGCGGCGATCACCGACCGAGCGGACACCGCCCGATGCCTGTGGCTGGTCCGCAACCGCATCGGCCTCGGTGAGGCCATGGATGCCCTCGACGCCTCCCGGAGCCGGCCGGAGGGTTCCAGCCATGGCGACGACCTGGACGCGCTCGAGCAGCTCGCGTGGCTGCAGCCCGACCCGGCAGCGTTCGCCGACTGGCTCGTGGAGCGGCTCCGGGTCCCGGGGGAACCGACCGGGGTGACGCTGTCCACCGTGCACCGGGTGAAGGGCATGGAGTGGCCGACGGTGGTGGTGTTCGCCGCCAACCAGGGCCTGTTCCCCCACCGCCTCGCGGATGATCGAGAGGAGGAGCGCCGGGTCTTCCACGTGGCCATCACCCGCTGCCAGCGTGCCGTCCACGTGATCAGCGATCAGGCCCGCACCTCGCCCTTCGTGGAGGAGCTGCTGCCTGCCACCACCGGCGCCGTGGCCGAGCAGCAGCCCCCACCGAAGCGCCCGACCAGGACCGAGCCCGACGGCCAGGTGGCGGTGGTGGAGCCGACCTTCCTCCCCGACGGTCGGCTCCGCGCCGCGGTCGGCGTGCGACTGACCCTGCCCGGGGGCATCGCTGGTCGCATCCGTCAGCTCGGTCGTGAGCACGTGGTCGTCGAGCTGGACGAGGAGGACGAGCGGCCGACCGTGCGGATCGCTCACGGGACCAGGATCGAGGTGAACGGGCGCCGGGCCCTGCTTGGGCCGACAGCCCTCCCCGGCAGCCAGGGCGCCGGCACCGGCCGGCTGGACGTCGGTGTGGACGCGGCCGAACCCGACGACGAGCTGTACGAGGCGCTGCGCGCGTGGCGCGCCAAGGTCGCCGCCCGCAACGGCGTCCCCGCCTACCTGGTGTTCCACGACCGCCACCTGCAGGTGCTGGCCGGACGCAAGCCCGCCACGCTGAAGGAGCTCGCGGCCTGTCCCGGCATCGGCCCCGCCAAGCTGGAGCGCTACGGCGACGACCTGCTGGACCTCGTCGCCGACTACGGTCCGACCCCCCGTGGCGCCCTCGCGCCCTGACCGCTCCGCACCCGCCGCTCCCCGAGGTGTCCTCTCGTGCGTCGTTCCCTCCACCTGCGCCGCTGGCAGAAGGACGCGCTCGACCGGTTCGAGCAGCGCTCCCGACGGGACTTCCTGGCGGTGGCGACCCCCGGCGCCGGCAAGACCACCTTCGCGCTGACGGCGGGGCTCCGTGACCTCGCCCAGCACCCCCACCGCCGTCTGATCGTGGTCACCCCCACCCAGCACCTCAAGCACCAGTGGGCCGAGGCCGCGGCGGCCTTCGGTCTGCAGCTGGAGCCGAGCTGGTCCTCCAGCGAACCCTTCCCGACCGACATGCACGGTGTGGTCGTGACCTACCAGCAGGTGGCCGCCAGCCCGGCGACGCTGCGGGGGCCGGCCGACGACGCTTTCGTGGTCCTCGACGAGATCCACCATGCCGGCGCCGAGCGCGCCTGGGGGGACGGCATCGCGGTCGCCTTCGCGGCCGCCGCCCGGCGGCTGTCGCTGTCGGGGACCCCCTTCCGTAGCGATCAGAACCCGATCCCCTTCGTCACCTACGGCCCCACCGACGCGGCGCCGTGGGTCGAGCAGGACGAGGCCGTCGCCGATCACGTGTACGGCTACGCCGACGCGCTGCGCGACGGCGGCGTCGTCCGCCCCGTGTTCTTCCCCCGGCTCGGTGGGCAGATGGAGTGGACGGCCCCCGACGGCACCGAGATGTCGGCGACCTTCGACGACCACCTCGACCGGACCGCGTCCTCCCAGCGGCTGAGGACGGCGCTGTCACCCGACGGTGAGTGGTTGCCGACCGTGCTGGACCAGGCCCACACCGAGCTGTCACGGCTCCGGCAGCAGCAGCCGGACGCCGGCGGGCTCGCCATCACGATCGATGTGGAGCACGCCCATGAGGTGGCCGCGCTGCTGCGGCAGCGCCACGGCGTGCGTCCGGTCGTCGTGACCTCCGACGACCCCGAGGCCAGCGAGCGCATCGCGGCCTTCGCCGGCTCCCGGGATCCGTGGATCGTGGCGGTCCGGATGGTGTCGGAGGGCGTCGACATCCCCCGGCTCAGGGTCGGTGTCTACGCGACCACGACCGTCACGGAGCTGTTCTTCCGGCAGGCCGTCGGCCGACTGGTGCGCTGGCAGGGCGGGCACCGCCGCCAGAAGGCCTTCATGTTCCTCCCGGACGACGCTCGGCTCCGGGTCTTCGCCGCGCAGCTGGCCGAGGCGCGGACGCACTCCCTCAGGCGACGTGAGGATGACGGGGACCAGCCCAGCGTGGAGCTCGACCGGATCCCGGCAGGCGGCGACGATCAGCTGTCGCTGTTCCAGGCCATCTCCGCGACCCCGCTGGTCGGTGACCCGACCAGCGTGTTCGACGACGCCCACCCCGAGGACCTCATCGTCGACGACCCGTCGGCGCTGACCATGGAGATCGAGCTCGTCGCACCGCCACCGCTAGCCGGTGCCGGGGAGCTGGCCGGCACCCTGACCGTGCCGCGCACCCAGCGCAAGCGAGAGCTCCGGCAGGAGAACACCGACCGCGTCCGGATGCTGACCCACCTGACCGGACTGACCCCCGAGGTGGTGAACGCACGGCTGAACCAGGAGGTCGGCCTGAGCTCCATCAACGCGGCGAGCCTCGCCCAGCTCGAACGGCGGCGGCGGCTCGCGGACCGTTGGATCGACCGGGCATGACATGATCGAGCTGGCCCCGATCGCAGCTCACCTGGTCGCTCCGGAGCACGCGACGTCGGTGGTCTCCCCGCCCTACGACGCCCTGGATTCGGCGACGCGCGCCGCGTGGGCGGCGAGCCAGCCCGACACCTTCCTGACCGCCCTGCCCAGTGGTGCGGTCGACGCCGAGACCCTCGAGCGCAACCGGCGGGCGGTGGACCGCCTGCTGCAGGCCGGCCGGTTCTGTGACCTCGAGAGCGAGCTGCTCGTCGTCCTTGAGCTGCGCGAGGACGGTCGACGGCTGACCGCGGTGGTCGGCGACGTCGACGTCGCGGCCTACCTCGACGGCCGGATCCGCCCCCACGAGCACGTCCGCCCGGGCCGGGTCGAGCAGCTGGCCCGGTACCTCGACGTCGTGGGGATCGCCTCCAGTCCCGTCTGCGTCCTCCACCCACGAACCCCCGCGCTCGACCAGGCCATCGGGCAGGTGCTGCGCCGGACCCCGCTGGTGGACACGGTGCTGCCGGACGGCGGTGGGCTCCGGGTGTGGCCGGTGAGCGACCCCGCGACGATCACGGGCCTCACCGCCGCCGTCGGGACGATCACGTCGCTGACCATCGCCGACGGCCACCACCGGGCCGCGGCGGTCGCACGCCGGGCCAGCTCGGCTGCCGACCGGGGGCCAGCGGTCCTCACCGCGCTCGTGGCCGACGACGACCTCGCGGTGCTGGCCTTCCATCGCCGGCTGGAGGGGCTGACCGACGTCACCGCCGACGAGGTGGCGGCGGTGCTCGCCGAGCGGGGGCTCCGTCTGGCACCCCTGCCCGGGCCGAGCGCGCCCGAGCGCCGCGGCAGCGTCCACCTGGTCGTCGCCGGCTCCTGGTGGCGGGTGGAGGTCGGCGACCGGCGCGGACCGCCGCCCGTGGCGTCCCTGGACGCAGCTGTCGTCGACCGGGAGCTCGTCGGACCGCTGGCGACGCTGACGCCGGGACCGGCTGCCGGTCCCGTCGTCCCCGTCCCGGCTCCTCTCGGCCTCGCCGCCCTGGATCGTCCCGATGCGGTCGGGATCGCGCTGTTCCCCGCAACGATGGAGGATCTGCTGGCGGCCACCGCCCAGGGCCAGGTGCTGCCCCACAAGAGCACCTACCTGCTGCCCAAGCTGCGTTCCGGGGTCCTGGTCGTCCCGCGCTGACGCTCTGCAGCCGCACGCGACGCTGCTGCTGCCAGCGCCTACGCTGGCAGCGTGGAGACGGTCAGGGACGCGGACCTCGAGCAGCTGCTGCGCACCCGGGGCTACCGGGTGACGCGGCCGCGACGTGCGGTCTGGGAGGCGCTGCGGACCGCCCACGCCCACCTGACGGTGGAGCAGGTGGCGGCGGAGGTCGAGGCGTTGGGGCACGAGGTGGACCTCGCGTCGATCTACCGCACCCTCGATCTCCTCGAGGCGCTCGGCCTGGCCCGGTCCAGCCGGCTGGGCGACTCCGACGCCGCGCGGTGGGAGCTGGCCCACCCCGACGAGC
>SLQK01000049.1 GCA_007131525.1 Nitriliruptoraceae bacterium
GGTCTGGGTGAGGTCGCGCTGGAGGGGATCGAGCAGCTGGTCGACACGGTGCTCGGCGAGGTCGCTGACCTTCGACCCAGTGAGCGTGCCCTGCGACCCGTCGAGCTCGACGTCGTGCCGGTGGGAGCGGGGGTCGACACGGCGCGGCTGGTCGGAGCGGTGGAGGTCGTCGGCGGCGGCGTCCTGCAGGTGGGGGTCTCCACTCCCAAGCCCAAGCACCTGGTGGCCGCCTGGGTGCGGGTGCTCGCGCTGCTGGCGACCGAACCCACGCTGGCACCCCGAGCCGTCCTGGTCGGCGGTGACCGTGGTCTGAGGTCGGGGGTCCGGCGCATCACCCTCGATCCGACGGCGGCCTTCGGCGGTGCGGACGGCGACGAAGCACCGGAGCCAGGACCGCTCGCCGCGCAGGCGCGTCACCACCTCGGCGAGCTGGTCGCACTGTTCCTGCGCGGGCACCGTGAGGTCGTCGCGCTGCCACCGGACACCGCGGAGGCCTACGCCGATGCCCGAGCGAAGGGCGCGGGCCACGCCGAGGCGGTCCGCAGCGCGCACTTCAAGGTCTGGGCCCGTGGCGGCCCCTCCGGTGGTGATCGGGATGACGCCTACCACGTCCAGGCCTTCGGGCCGGCGTCGGACCTGGCAGAGATCGACCGCCGCCACCCCTTCGGCGCCGACGCCGACCGACTGTGGGGCGTCATCCGCGCCGCCCAGGCCAAGGGGTCGCCATGACCGCAGCGTTCCAGGCCGACGGCCAGCTGCCCGCCGCATCGCTGGCCTTGGAGGCCAGCGCCGGCACCGGCAAGACCTGGACCCTGACCTCGCTCACGGTGCGCTACGTGGCGGAGGGCGTGGTCGAGCTGCCGGAGCTGCTGCTGGTGACCTTCACCCGGGCTGCCACCGCGGAGCTCAAGGACCGGGTTCGCCGTCGGCTGGCCGAGGCGCTCGCGGCCACCGAGCGGGCGCTGCTCGATCCCGAGCGCTGGCGTCAAGGCGCAGCCGACGCCGTCCTGGACCGGATCGTGGGGGACGGGCTCAGGGCCGAGGAGCCGGTGGCGGAGCTCGAGGCCCGTGCCCGTCGGCTCCGCACGGCCATCGGACAGCTCGACGAGGCCACGATCTCCACGATCCACGGCTTCTGCCAGGCCATGCTGCACCACGCTGCCCTGGAGGCCGGCGTCGACTTCGATGCGGTCCTGCTCGAGGATGACGCCGACCTGCTCGGCGAGCTGGTGGACGACCGGCTCGCCCTGGAGCTGCGCGCCGCAGACCCGGACTGGATCCGGTACCTACAGGACACCGCGTCGGTGGGCCGGGAGCGGCTGACCCGGCTCGCTCGGGAGGTGGCCGCGCTGCCGACGCTGCAGCTGCAGCCGGCCCACCCGGCGCCGAGCGAACCGGACTGGCAGCCGTGGCAGGACGCGCTGCGCGTGTTCGCCGACCGCTGGCGGGACGACGGCCCGGCCGAGGCCGTGCGGCTGGTCACGGCCCTGCAGGAGGCCGAGGCGTTCGACAAGCCTCGACAGCGCACCTACACCGAGGCCGCGGTCGCGGCGCGGCGTCCCGAGATCGACGACTGGGTGGCCGCGGCCCATCCGCTGCCGCCGGGCCCCCTCGACCGCCGCCCGGGGCTGCACCGCCAACCGGATCACCCCTACGCCTACCTCACCAGCCGTGCGATCGGGCCCTTCCTCCGCGACGGGGTGGCCCTGCCCGACACCCCGGTGGTGGCGGCCGCTGACGAGCTGCTGGCTGCGGTCACCGCCCCGGCGACGCGGTTCCTCCACCGTTCGGCCACCTGGTTCCGGCGTGAGCTGGAGCTCCGCAAGCGGCAGCGCACCGTCCTGACCTTCGACGACCTCCTGCGCCGTCTGGCGGACGCGCTGGACGATCCTGCCTCCCGCCAGGCCGTGCACGCGGCGATCCGTCAACGGTTCCGGGTCGCGCTGATCGACGAGTTCCAGGACACCGACCCGGTGCAGTGGCGGATCTTCTCCTCCCTGTTCGGCGAGGAGGAGCCCTTCATCCTGATCGGCGACCCGAAGCAGGCGATCTACGGCTTCCGGGGCGCCGACGTCCACACCTACGTCCATGCACGGGACACCCGACCGTCCCAGGCCACCCTGGCGACCAGCTTCCGCAGCGACGCGCGCTTCGTCACCGCCTGCAACCACCTCTTCGGGCAGCCCGGCGCCTTCGGGACCTCGGACATCCCCTACCACGAGGTCAGGGCCCACCACCCGGACCGGCTGCACGATCCCGCCGAGCGGGCCGGCCTGCAGGTCCGGCTCATCGCACGCGAGGCCGGTGAGGTCACACCGGCCAAGGACCGCCCGGGGCTGCTCCAGAAGGGGTGGGCCGATCGGGAGCTGCCCCGCGACGTCGCCGTCGTCGCCGTCGACCTGCTGACCGGCGGGCTGCGGCTGGTCGACGGACGGCCGGCGGGCGGTGACCGGCCCGTGGCACCCAGGGACCTCGCGGTGCTGGTGCGCACCAACCGACGCGCGGTGGCGTGCCAGCGGGCGCTGCAGGCCGCCGGGGTGCCGGCCGTGATCCAGCGGGGCGGGAGCGTCTTCGACACCGCCGAGGCCGAGGCGGTGGCCCGTCTGCTCACCGCCATGCTCCGGCCGAGCTGGCAGCGGGCCGCCGTGGCGGCGGCCGCGACGCCGCTGTTCGGTCGGCGCGCCGATGCGCTCGCGACCCAGCTGGCGGCGCTGGACACCCCGGCGGGCACGGCCGCGTCGGAGCCGGACGCACCGCCGGTCGCCGGGGACGGAGGCTGGGAGGTCTGGGTCGACGCGCTGACCAGGTGGGGGGAGCTGTGGCAGCGCCGGGGTGTGCTCGCTGCCGTGCAGACCGCCCTGCTGGAGGACGGCGTACCCGAGCGGTTGCTCGCCCACGACGACGGCGACCGGCGCCTGACCAACGTGCGTCACCTTCTCGAGCTGCTGCACACCGAGGAGACGACCGCCCGCAGCACCGGCTACACCCTGCTCGAATGGTTCCAGGCCCGCCGTGCGGAGGCCGCCGACGGCGAGCAGGCGACCGCTGCGACCGAGCTGCGGCTGGAGCAGGACGCCGAGGCGGTCCGGATCGTCACGATCCACGGCAGCAAGGGGCTGCAGTACCCCATCGTGTTGTGCCCGGATCTGTGGGACGGTCGCGACCGCACCGATCAGCGGCTGACCCGCTACCACGAACCCGACGTCGACGATCCGACCCGTGCGATCACCCTCGACCTCGACGTGGACCGATCCTCGGCGGGGAAGCGGCGCAGCCTCGACCTCGCGCGCTGGGAGGCGCGCACCGAGCAGCTGCGGCTGGCCTACGTCGCCGTCACCCGCGCCCAGCACCGCTGCATCGTGTGGTGGGGCGGGTTCACCGACGCCGGCACCTCCGCGCTGGCCAGCCTGCTCCACGGCGCTGCCGTGGCCGGTCCGGTCCCCTCCGGACGGGGGGACGAGCGGCAGGTGACCGCGGGGTGGCTGCAACGGATCGCGGAGCACCTCGCCGGCGCCGACGACGACGTGCTGCTGCGGGACCTGCACGCCCTGGCCGGGCGCTCCGAGGGCACCATCGACGTCGAAGCGGTCCGCGCGATCGCGCCCGAGGTGAGCTGGAGCCCCGAACCTGTCGCGCGACCCCCGCTGGTGGCACGTCGGATGACCCGCACCCTGGACCGCTCCTGGCGACGGGCCAGCTTCACCTCCCTCGTCCGTGACGCCGGGAGCCACCCCGCCGGTCCGAGCCCCGGCGAGGACCTGGTGGCCGCGGTGATCGACCAGGGCCGTGACGTGGACGCCGAGGCCGAGCCGCTCGACGCCACGCTGGAGGGCGGCCTGTCGGCCGAGGCCGGTACGCCAGGGCTGACCGACCATGGCGGGGCCGAGCCGGCGGTCCAGGTCCCGCTGGCCGCCTTCCCCCGCGGCGCCGGGCCGGGCACCTTCCTGCACGACGTGCTCGAGCACCTCGACTTCACCCGGCTGGCCGAGCCGGGGTACCTCGACGGCGTGATCGCGCTCCAGGAGCCGCGGCACGGGATCGACCCGGCCCTGCGTGACCGCGTGCGCACCGGGCTGACCGCGGCGCTGACCACCTCCCTCGGGCCGGTCGCCGACGGTCACCGGCTGGCGGAGCTACAGCCCCGTGATCGGCTCGACGAGCTCCGCTTCGAGCTGCCGGTCGCGGGTGGGCACCACCCGAAGGGCTCGGCCTTCACCCTGACCGCCCTGGCCGAGCGGTGCGCTGGGAGCGCGGACCCGCTGGTGGCGGCGTTCGCCCCCCGGCTGCGCGATCCGGAGCTCGGATCGGCCTTGCGGGGCTACCTCACCGGCAGCATCGACCTGCTCGCTCGGCTGCCCGACGGGCGCTTCCTGGTGGCGGACTACAAGTCGAACTGGCTCGGTGACCGCGCGACGGGGCGCTCGGTCGCCGCCGACTACCGGCCCGCCCGGCTCGCCGAGGCGATGCTCGCCCACCACTACGTGCTCCAGGGGCTGCTGTACCTCGTGGCGGCCCACCGCTACCTGCGCTGGCGGGTCCCCGGCTACGCCTACGACACCCACGTCGCCGGTGCCGGCTACCTGTTCCTGCGGGGCATGGTCGGGCTGCCCGAGGCCCGCACCGGGATCGCCGTGCTCCGGCCCGAGCCCACCCTGGTGGAGGATCTGAGCGCCCTGCTGGACGGGGGGCGGGCATGACGCCGTCGGAGAGCCAGCGACGGATCGACGCACCCCCGGGCAGCGGGGACGGTGCGCCGCCGCGGTCCGGCCCGGCGCTGCTGCCCGAGCTGGCACCCTTCGTGGCCGCCGGGGTGCTGACCACAGCCGAGGCGCGGTGGGCGGAGCGGCTCGGTGGCATCGGAGGGGAGGACCATCCCCAGGTGCTCCTGGCTGCGGCCCTCGCGCTCAGGGGGCCGCGGTACGGCCACGTCTGCGTGGAGCTGGACCGGATCGCCGCCCACGTCGCGGTGGAGCCCCAGCCTGGCAGCGGGCAGGGGAGCCGGTCGGACGCGGCGGAGGTGGACACGCTGGACTGGCCCGCGACCGATGCGTGGCGTGCGACCCTGACCGCCAGCCCGCTGACCAGGTCCGGTGGTGACGCCGCCACGCCACTCGTGCTGGCGGGGAGCCGCCTCTACCTCGATCGCTACTGGCGCTACGAGCAGCGCCTGGCCACCGCCCTCGAGGACCGCGCCACCACCGCCGAGCACGCCCAGGCGGCACCCGCCGCGGCGGTCGGGACATGGCTCGACGAGCTGTTCGGCCCGGCCCGGGAGCTCGACCGTCAGCGGTTGGCGGCCGCTGTGGCCCTCACCCGACGGTTGACGGTCATCGCCGGTGGACCTGGGACGGGCAAGACCTACACCGTCGCCCGGGTGCTGGCCCTGCTGCACCGCGCGGCGCTGGCCGGCACCGCCGACCGTCCGCTCCGGGTCGTCCTGGTCGCCCCGACCGGGAAGGCGGCGGCCCGGCTGCAGGAGTCCCTGCGGGAGGCGCTGCGCACGCTGACGCTCCCGGCGCCCGTCCGCGCGGCCATGGAGCGCACGCCGGCCTCGACGATCCACCGGCTCCTCGGCGTGACACCGACGTCCTCGACACGGTTCCGGCACGACCACCGGCGTCCGGTGCCCTACGACGTGGTGATCGTCGACGAGGCCTCGATGGTCTCCCTGCCGCTGATGGCCAAGCTGGTCGACGCCGTCGACGATCCTGCCCGGCTGATCCTGCTCGGGGACCGCGACCAGCTCGCATCCGTGGAGGCCGGTGCCGTCTTCGGCGACATCTGCGGCCGCGCGGGGTCCGGGCCGGTCCTGCGGTTCTCACCCGGCGCTGCCAGCGCCCTCGACGAGGTGGTCGGGGGGTACCTCGAAGGTGCCCACGAGGTCGCCGACCGGCCGGGCATCTGGGACGCGATCGTGCGCCTCGACCGGTTCCGGCGGTTCGCTGCTGGCAGCGAGCTCGGGGCCGTCGCCGCTGCGATCCAGTCGTCGGGCACCGAGGTGGAGCGGGTCATCGAGCTGCTGCAGGCGCCGACCTCGGAGCTGTCGCCGGTGGCGACCACCGCCGATGGCGGCCGGGACACGGCGGCACGGCTGCTCGATCCCGATGACGACCCCGCCGTCTCCGATCACGTGACCGAGCTCGTGCTGGACCGCTACGCACCGGTCGTGCGGCTCGCGCTGGCAGGGGCACCACCAGCGGAGGTGCTCTCGGAGCTCGCCAGCCTGCGGGTGCTCTGCGCGCGTCGACGCGGCCCGGACGGGGTGGAGGACTGGAACCGCCGGATCGAACGCCGGCTCAGCGAGGCCGTGCCGGGGTTCGATCCCGGCCGCCGGTGGTACGTGGGGCGACCGATCCTGATCACCCGCAACGACGCCGCGCTCCGGCTGTACAACGGTGACGTCGGGGTCATCGTGTCGGATCCCGAGCAGCCCGGACGGCTCGTCGCGGCCTTCTGGACGCCTGAGGCGGGGGTCCGCACGATCAGTCCGGCCCGGTTGCCCGCCTGCGAGACGACCTTCGCGATGACGATCCACAAGAGCCAGGGCTCGCAGTTCGCCGAGGTCGTGATCGTGCTCACACCCGAGCCCTCGCCGGTGCTGACACGTGAGCTGGTCTACACCGCCCTCACGAGGGCCTCCCGTCGGGCGACGGTGCTGGGCCGGACGGCCATCCTGCGTGCGGCGCTCGCGCGCCCCGTGCAACGCGCATCGGGGCTGCAGGAACGGCTCTGGGCGACAGCTGTCGGCGAGGCCGGCGGCGGGTAGCCGTTCGGCCGGTCCCGAGCGCAGAGCCCCACCGCGCCCCGGCAGTACCCTCGGCGGACGCCCGGTCGTGAAGGGATCGGCCATGCCCAAGACGTCGACAACCGCCGAGCAGCCCCTCGATCCCATGGTCCTCGCCCCCGGCGAGTGGGGCACCGAGGCGGAGCTGCGGGATGGGCGACCCATCCTCCTGCGCCAGATCCGCCCTGAGGACCGAGACCGGCTCGCCGAGGGTCTGCGCCGGCTGTCACCCACGTCGCGGTACCTGCGGTTCCACGCCGACGTCGAGGAGCTCTCCGACCGGCAGCTCGACTACCTGACCCGCGTCGACCACGTTGACCACGAGGCGATCGTCGCTCTCGACCTCGAGCAGCCCGAGATCCCCGGCATCGGGGTCGCGCGCTACATCCGGGACCCCTTCGAGCGGCACGTGGCGGAGGCGGCGGTGACGGTCGCCGACGAGTACCACGGCCTCGGGGCGGGGACCCTGCTGCTCGGGGTACTGGCCTCCCGTGCCCGCGCCCAGGGCATCGAGGTGTTCCGCAACTACGTCCTGGCCAGCAACCACGCGATGCTGGAGGTCTTCGACGCCCTCGGTGGGATCCGGGAGCGCGAGAACCAGGCGCTGTGGCGGGTCGACCTGCCGCTCCCGCAGCGGCCCGGTGATCTCCCGGATTCGCCGGCCGGCCGGGCGTTCCTGGCCGCCGCCAAGCAGGGCTTCGCCCTGTCCAGCCTGGTCCCGCCCGTGTGGTCCCGGTTCAGCTTCCGGGGGATCGGCAAGGATGCCAGCGAGAGCATCGCGAGCGAGCTCGCGGAGCTCAGGGGTGAGCTCGACCAGTGGCTCGCCGACCGCGAGCAGCGCTACCCGCGGTGGCCCGACGATGACGAGCCGGAGCCGCCGACGTAGCCTTGCCGCCGAGGTCCCCACGGGAGTGGGCCGAGCAGCCTGGCTGACAGGCCGCCCGGCAGGGGGACAGGGAGCTTGGCGCCGTACCGTCATCGCAGCGCAGACCGCGCTGCGGTCGCGGATGCACGGGCCGCGGGAGGATGGGTGGGGATGAGCAGGAGGATGTCACCGGGCGATGCCGTGTGGTACCTCGGGGAGAACCGGGTCAACCCGATGACCATCTCGAGCATCATGTGGTTCGACCGGCCGATCGACGTCGAGCTCCTGCGCGAGCGCTTCCAGCGGCGGCTGCTCGACCGGCACCCCATCATGCGGCAGCGCATCGTGCCCTCGCGTCTCCCCGGCGTGATGCCGCGCTGGGTCGACGACCGGACCTTCGAGCTGAGCCGGCACATCTCCGAGGACGTGCTGCCCGACCCCGGCGATCAGACCGTCCTGCAGAACTGGTGCAGCGAGGAGCGGACCATCCCGCTGGATCGCTCACGGCCGATGTGGCACGTCAGCGTGCTCCAGGGCTACCGCGGTGGCGGGTCGGCGATCCACGTCCGCATCCACCACAGCATCGGCGACGGGTTGGCCATGATGGCGCTGCTGCTGACCATCGTGGACGAGTTCGACCCCGCCACGGTCGCCATCCGTGACCGCTCGATCACGGATCTCGTCGGCGCTGCGTTCGGGACGGGCACGCAGCTCGTGGCCAAGGGGGCCCACCTGGCGCTCCATCCCAGCGAGGCGATCGAGGTGGCCCGCGAGGGCGTGGAGATGGCGGAGTGGGCGGGACGGCTGCTGGCGCCCCAGCTCGTCCAGCGCACGGTCCTGCAGGGCCAGCCCGATGGGAGCAAGCGGATGGCCTGGGACCCCGACGGGCTGCCGCTCGCCGAGGTCAAGCGCACCGCCCGCGCCAACGACGCGACGATCAACGACCTGCTGATGACGGTGATGAGCGGCGCCCTGCACCGCTACCTGGAGGAACGGGAGGCGCTGGTCGACGACGTCGCCATGATGATCCCGGTCAACCTGCGGCGTCCGGGGCAGCCGCTGCCCCGCAACCTGGGCAACCGCATCGGCCTGCTGCCCCTGCGCCTGCCGGTGCGCTCCGATGATCCCCGGCAGCGCCTGGAGGTCCTGCAGCAGCGGATGAACGAGCTGAAGCAGTCCCCGGCGCCGCTGGTCTCGCGCATGCTGATCGTGACCACCACCATGTTCACGCCGGTCGTCGAACGCGGGATCCACCGGCTCAACCAGCTCCGCTCGACCGGCGTGCTCACCAACGTGCCGGGACCACCGATGCCGCTGCACATCGGCGGTGCTGAGCTGCTGGGCACGATCGGGTGGGGTGGCATGACCGCCCACCTCAACCTCAGCGCGGCCTTCGTGAGCGTGAACGGCAGCATCTTCCCTGGTCTGGTCACCGACGCTGCCATCACGCCGGACCCGGAGCTGATCCTCGGCCACCTCCACGCCGAGTACGAGACGGTCGTGGAGCGGCTCGGGACCGGCTGACCAGCTTGCCCACGCCGACGGTCCCAGGTGTCGCCGCCCGGTAGGTCGGGGCGGTCGCCTGGCAGGTCGGGTCAGCCGCCCGGGAACCCGATCGGGAGCAGGTACAGCGGCTCGTGGTCGTCGGGCAACCCCAGGACCTGCTGGACCCGCTGGTCATCGAAGGCGCCGACGGGGACGCCGACCAGTCCCAGCGCGGTGGCCTGCAGCAGCACGTTCTGCGCCGCGTGGCCCGCCTCGAGGAGCACGTACCTCTCCGCCCGGTCGCCGTACCGCTCCGCGGTGCGTGCCACCACGCCGGTGAGCACGATCAC
>SLQK01000290.1 GCA_007131525.1 Nitriliruptoraceae bacterium
GGACCATGTCGACGGGCCGCCGTGGTCCCTGCTCGGCCTTGCTCCGGGTGGGGCATGCCTAGCCGCGACGGTCACCCGCCGCGCTGGTGAGCTCTTACCTCACCGTTTCACCCTTGCCGGCAGGCGGACCCGCCGGCGGTCTGCTCTCTGTTGCGCTTGCCACGTGTCACCACGCCTGGGAGTTACCCAGCACCCTGCCCTTCGGAGTCCGGACTTTCCTCACCCGCCGCCGGGTCACCCCGGCGCGCGAGCGCGGCCGCCTGGCCGACTCCTCCCAGCCGTCCCAGGGTACGGCACCGACGACCGCCCGGGGCGCCCTCGGCTCCGTGAGCTTGGAGGAGCCGGTTCCGCGTCAGTCCCCACGGACCTCCGCGGCGCGAGCGGCGTCGAGGAACACGAAGGTGAGCCGCGCCTCGAGGACCACCGTCCCGGTGTCGTCGGTGACCGCCACTTCGACCTCGGCCCGTGGCCGCTCCCCGGCCTCGACGCTGGCGAGCGCCGGCGCGACGGCCTCGGGCCCGAGCCGGGCAGTGGCCGTCAGCTCCCCGGCTGCCGGGGCCAGGTACCTCGCCGTCACCTCGCCGACGACGGGCACGTAGCCCCGTTCCAGCACCGGCCACAGCCGCGTGCTCGCGGCGAGCGCTCCCGCCAGCTCCACCGGCGCCAGCTCGGCGATGGCGTGCACGCCGCCGAGGTGGTTGTGCAGGCTCGCGTCGTCCGCGAGCCGCGTCACCGCGTGGCCGACCTCGAGGGTGTCCACGCGCGCGCCGAGGTGCTGGTTGAAGGGCAGGCCGTCGCCGAGGGCGACGAGACCTGCCAGCAGTTCCGGCGTGGGTCCATCGGTCGGCGATGCTGCCATCGTTGCTCCTCCCCAGGGGCCGGCCGGCAGGCTAGGCCGTCGCCCACCGCCGACCAGCGGTGCGGGGAACGGAAGAGCCGCTGTGGCAGGCTTGCCCCATGGAGACCACACCCCACGTCCCGACCACGACCGCTGCCGGCCACCCGGAGGACGACGCCGCGGGCGCCGATGCCCCCCTGGCCTGGGCCGACGACCGGGTCCTGCCCGCCCGCGAGGCGACCGTGCCGCTGACCGACGAGGGGTTCCTCCGCGGTGATGCCATCTTCGAGGCCGTCCTCGTGCGTCACGGACGGACCCACGCCCTGGAACCGCATCTGGCGCGGCTGCACCGCTCCGCTGCCGCGCTGGACCTGGTCGTCGACGACAGCGCGGTCCGGCGGGCGATCGCCGAGCTGCTCGCGGCCTGGGGCGAGCGTGACGGCGCGGTGCGCGTGATCCTGACCCGCGGCGGAGCCCTCCGCGGGTTGATCGGCACGGCCGAGTGGCCACCGAGCATCTCGCTCGGGGTCGTGGAAGCCCCCTGGCGGACCGCGATCTCCGGGGTCAAGACCCTGTCCTACGCCGCCAACCAGTGGGCCGTCCGGCAGGCCCGGGCGCTCGGTGCCGACGACGCCGTCATCGTGGACGCGGGGATCGTGCACGAGCTGCCGACCGGCGCGGTCGTGCTGATCCGCGACGGGGCCTGCTCGACCCCCGATCCCGGCCGGCTCCCCATCCTGGACTCGGTGACCGTGGCTGCCCTCCGCGAGGTCGCCGAGGTGGCCCTGGTCCAGCCGAGCCTCGATGACCTCCTGGGTGCCGATGAGGTCGTCGTCCTGTCGGCCACACGACCCGGCCTCCCGGTCCACGCCATCCACCTCCCCGACGGGCGTCGCCGGGACCTCCCGGCCCCCGGACCGGTCACCCACCAGCTGCGGACCGCCCTCGACGAGCACATCGCAGGCACGCTCGACGAGCCCCCTGCCCCTGACCGCTCGGCCCCGGCAGCGAGGTAGCGCCGGAGTAGGCTGATGGGTCGACGAGGAGCTCTCTGTGGACCTGCCTGACCGACCGCTCGTGATCGTCGCCAACCGCCTCCCCGTCTCCCGCGGCCCCGAGGGCTGGCGCCCTGCCGCCGGCGGGCTGGTCACCGCGCTGCGCCCGGTGATCGAGGAGGTGGGGGGTGCCTGGATCGGCTGGGACGACGACCCCGACGGGGTGCCGAGCCGCGTCGACGGCCTCAACTGCGACCTCCACGCCGTGGGTCTCAGCCAGAGCCAGGTCGAGGGCTACTACCACGGGTTCGCCAACCGGACGCTGTGGCCGTTGTTCCACGACCTGGTCGAGGAGCCGGTGATCGACCGGGGCTGGTGGCGGATCTACGAGGAGGTCAACCGCCGCTTCGCCGCCACGCTGGAGGAGGTCGTCACCGCCAGCGAGGTGACCCCGCTGGTGTGGATCCAGGACTACCACCTCATGCTGCAGCCGGAGCTGGTCCGGGCCGCAGCCCCCGACGCGCCCATCGGCTTCTTCCTGCACACGCCCTTCCCACCCCCCGAGCTGTTCGCCCGCCTGCCCTGGCGCGACCAGCTCCTGCACGGGCTGCTCGCGGCCGATGCGATCGGCTTCCACACCACCCGCTACCGCGACAACTTCGTCCGGTCGGTCCAGCACCTCTACAGCGGGGTGACCGCCCTCGGCGACACCCTGATCCTCCCCGACGGACGGCAGGTGCGGGCGGTCGCCCACCCGATCTCGATCGACGTCGACGAGTTCGCGGACCTAGCGCGCAGCGAGGAGACCGAGCGTGAGCTCGCCGATCTCCAGCAACAGTTCGCGGGCCGCACCGTCCTGCTCGGCGTGGATCGCCTGGACTACACCAAGGGCATCCGGCACCGCCTGCAGTCGCTGGAGCTGCTGCTGGAGCGCCGCCCGGACCTGATCGGCTCGTTGGCGTTCGTGCAGGTCGCCGTCCCGTCGCGCGACGACGTGGACGAGTACCAGCAGCTGCGCACCTCGGTGGAGACCGAGGTCGGCCGCATCAACGGCCGCTTCACCGAGCCGGGCAAGGATGTCCCCGTCCACTACCTCTACCGCGGGGTCCCCCGCCCGGCGCTCGCCGCCTACTACCGTCTCGCCGACATGATGTGCGTCACGCCGCTCAAGGACGGGATGAACCTCGTCGCCAAGGAGTTCGTCACGGTGCAGTCGGCCACCGACGGTGATGGCGTGCTGCTGCTCAGCGAGTTCTGCGGGACGGCGGCGGAGTTCGGCGACGACGCCGTGCGCACGAACCCCTTCGACGTCGAGGGGCAGAGCTACCTCATCGAGTCGGCGCTGCGGCTCGACCCCGAGGATCGTCGGGGGCGCATCGCACGGATGGCGGAGATCGTCCGCGACGCCGACGTCTACCGGTGGGTCGGCGACGAGCTGACCGGCATCGCCAGCGGCGGCCACGGACCGTGAGCACGACCCGGCAGCCGGCCGACGAGCTCCCCCTGGCCGACCCCGAGGAGCTCGGTGCCGCGCTGCGTCCGCTCACGCGCTGGTTGGTGGTCCTGGACTACGACGGCACGCTGTCACCGATCGTCGACCACCCCGACCTGGCCAACCCGGCCCCCGGCGCCGTCGAGCTGCTGCAGGCGGTGAGCCGCGTCGCACCGGTCGCGATCCTGTCCGGCCGCCCCATCGCCGACGTCCGCCGACGCCTGCAGGACCTGCCGGCGGCCTACGCCGGCGGGCACGGGGCGGAGCTGGTGCTGGCCGACGGTACGGCTGCCCCGCTGGTCGATCCCGACTCGGTCAAGCCCACCCTCGACCGCGCGGAGGCGGCCATGCGTGCCCTGGTCGACGACGAGGAGGGGTGGTTCGTCGAGCGCAAGCAGGCCTCCCTGGCGGTCCATCATCGCCTCGCCGGTCAGGACAGCGTCGCCGCCCACACCCCGCGGGTGCAGGCGCTGCTCGAGCACCACGCCGAGGCACCACCGGGCTTCCACGTCATGGCCGGCAAGGCCGTGCTGGAGCTGCGACCGAACGGTGCCGACAAGGGGCGGGCCCTGGAGCGCCTCCTGCAGCACACGCCCGCGCTCCTCCCCCTGGTCATCGGGGACGACGTCACCGACGAGGATGCCTTCGAGGTGGCCCGTGCCAGGGGCGGACGCGCGATACTGGTCGCCGAGACCACCCGAACGACGGCGGCGACCGACCGCATCGCCGACCCGGACGCCGTGGTCCGGCTGCTCGCCGCGCTCGCGGGCTGACGAAGGGATCCGACCGTGTCCCGCCCGACCCTGTCCTCCCAGGCCCGCGGATGGCTGCTGTCGGCCGCGAGCCCCCTCGACCGGCGTCCCGTGCGGTTCGCCGTCCTCGGCTCCGCCCTCGTGCTCGTCGTGGTACTGCAGGTACTGCTCCGCGATCCGACCATCGCCTGGGCCTCGGCCCCGATCGCCCTGCTGGCCGGCCTGGCCGGCGGACGACGCTCGCCGCTGGTCCTGTCCGGCATCGCCGCGGCGGCCCACCTCGGTGTCGATCTGTGGCTCGGTGTCACCAGCGCCCAGATCCCCGGCCTCCTCCTGCGCTCCCTCGTGCTCCCCATGCTCGCCCTGGTCGGCATGGCGAACCAGCTGTCGGAACGGCAACGGGACAAGGCGATGCACCGGGCGGTCGTGGAGGACCCGGTGACGGGGCTGCTCAACGTCCGGGCGTTCTACGCCGAGCTGGCCAAGCTCCGGGCCACGGAGCACTCCTTCACGATCCTCCTCGCCGACATCCGGGGGATGCGGGCCCTGAACGAACGCTACGGCCACCCCACCGGCACGGAGGCGATGCGGGCCCTGGCCCACGTGCTCCGGCGCGAGGCCGGCACGGACGTGCTCGCCTCCCGGCTCGGCAGCGACGAGATGGCCGTCGCCTTCGTCGACGAGGGCCGCACCCGCACCCGCGAGGTGATCGACGGCATCATCCGCCGGCTGCACGACGAGCAGGTCCTGCTGCCCGACGGGGAGCGTTTCGAGGTCCACGCGGCCTACGGTCTGGCGCGCTACCCGGAGGACGGTGAGGACGAGGTGGCGGTGCTCCGCGCCGCCGACCGCGCCAAGGAACAGGCCAAGATCGCCGGACTCGACAAGGTGGGCTCCGCCGACGGCGAGGTCAGCTGAGCTCGTCGTCCTGGTCCCGTGCGCCAGGGCCGGAGCCGCCAGCAGGCCCCAGGTCGTCGACGACCGCGACCTCGCCGGCCGGCCCCTCGGAACCGGTCCTCAGCGCGAGCGCGATGTCGTCCCGCAGCGCGGCCGAGCCGGCCAGCCCCGGGGTCATCCACCGGCGCCGTTCGTCGTCGGTCTCGGCGTCGATCTGCCAGGGACCCGGGGTCAGGTAGCCCGCTGCCCCTGGCCTGGCGGGGCGGCGGCGGATCCGCCACACCCGCCCATCGGGCCCGTGGACGCTGATCACTCTGGCACCACCAGCAGCCGACGGCAGGAGGGGCAGGTCGTCAGCGGGGGGCCCGCCAGCAGCTCACCGACGTCGGCCCGGGACATCGAGAGGCGGCAGGCCGTGCAGGCGTTGTCGACCAGCTTGCCGACACCGGTCCCCCCGGCCCGCTCGGCCGCCTCCTCGTAGCGGCGCAGCAGGTCCTCGGGCAGGCTGGCCGCGCGGCGGTCCCGGTCAGCCTCGAGCTCAGCGAGCTCGGCGAGCAGGTGCATCGCCGCCTCGTCGCGGGCGCGTTCCAGCTCGGCCGCCCGGGCCCGGGCCGTCTCCCCGTCCGCCACCAGGCTGGCGGCGGTGGTCTCCAACGCATCGACCTGTTCGAGCACCTCGAGCAGCAGCTCCTCATGCTCGTCGATCCGTCGCACGGTGGTCTCGATCTCCGCCTCGACGGCCTTCATCTCCCGGGCGTTGGCGACGGACCCGTCGTAGAGCCGGGCACGCTCGGCGTCCCGTCGCTCGGTGAGCACCTCCACCTCCCGCTCGAGCTGCCGCTGCCGGGCGGAGGCCCGCTCCAGCTCGACCCGGAGGTCGTCATGCTGGCGGTCGAGCTCGCCGGCTCGGGCCAGGGTCGCTTCCAGCTGCCGCTGTTCCGGGAGGTCCTCGAGCTGGTGGCGGAGCTTGCGCACGCGGTGGTCCGTCGCCTGCAGTTCGAGCAGCAGATCGAGCTCCGCGCTCGTGGGCTCGGGCACGCTCACCTCCAGGGAACGGTCGGAGTAGTAGACGCTACCACCGGCGACCCCAGGCCCACCGCTCGAGCGGCCTCCTCCAGGCGCTCGCGGAAGGCGGGCATCGCGGCCACCTCGGTCGCGTGGTGGCCCGCGTCGATCAGCGCGAGACCGACGGCGACCGCATCGAGGGTGACGTGGTGGCGGAGGTCGCCGGTGACGTAGACGTCCGCCCCGCTGGCCAGGGCGGCGTCGATCAGCGAGTCGCCGGCGCCTCCGACGACGGCGACCCGCTCCACCTCGCGGTCGGGGTCGCCGGCGTAGCGCAGGTGCGGGGCCGGCAGGCCCGTCCTGAGGCGCTCCGCCACGGTGGCGAGCTCGGTCGGCTCCGGCAGCCGGCCGACCCGCCCGAAGCCGCGCTCCGCCCCGTCCACCAGGGGCAGCAGGTCGTAGGCGACCTCGTCGTAGGGGTGAGCGGCGAGCAGGGCCGCGGTCACGGCACCGACCCGGCTGCGCGGGAGCTCGACCTCCAGCCGCAGCTCGCGCTCCTCGGCGTCCTGGCCGATCCCTCCGCCGGAGTAGGGGTCCGTGCCGGGTAGCGGGCGGAAGGTGCCCGTGCCCTCGACCCGGAACGAGCACCGCTCGTAGTCGCCGATGCGGCCCGCACCGGCGGCGCTGACCGCGTCCAGTACGGGGTCGACGGCCTCGGGCGGGACGAAGGTGACGAGCTTGCAACGCCGACCCTCGGCCAGCTCGGTGGTCAGCGGCCGGACGTCGGTCAGCCCGAGGACGGCGACCACCGGGTCGTTGGTCCCGGCGCCGTCGGCGGTGACGTCGAGGTTGGTGTGGGCCGCCGCCACGGCGATCCGCTCGCCGGCGGCCTGCAGCGCCAGACGACCCGCCGCCGAGTCGGGGGTGAGCCGCTTGAGAGGCCGGAACAGCAGCGGGTGGTGGGCGATGATCATCGTGGCAGGGACCTCGGCGGCCTCGTCGAGGACCTCCGCCGTGACGTCCAGGGTGACCAGGATGCGGGCGACGGGCCAGCCCGGATCGCCGACCTGCAGCCCGACGTTGTCCCAGCTGGCCGCGTGAGCGGGCGGGTAGCGGTCGTGCAGCACCTCCAACCATGCGGCGACGGTGTCGGCCATGGGACGCCTCCTCGCACCTCGGTGGTGGTCGTCGTGTCCGAGCGTAGGCAGCGCGCAGCTACCCTCGCGCCGTCTCCGGGGTGGACGGGTCCGAACCCCCCGGGCGGGTAGCTCAGGTGGCCAGAGCGCCTCGTTTACACCGAGGAGGTCGGGGGTTCGAGCCCCTCCCCGCCCACCATCTGCCTCACGCTCCTGGAGACGTCATGTCGCACCTGCCTGCCCCGCTGACCCGTGCGGTCGACGCCGCGCTCGAAGCCACCGTGGTGCTGTCGTTCACCCGCATCGGCCCTGCCGTCCGTTCCCGGTTGGACCACTGGACCCCGCTGGAGGAGCTCCCGGCCGCTGGCAGGCGGATCATGGTGACAGGAGCCAACTCCGGCCTCGGCTACGCCACCGCGCGCCGGCTGCTCATCGCGGGCGCTGACGTGCTGATCACGGTCCGGTCCGAGGAGAAGGCGCAGGACACGCGCCGTCGGCTGGAGGCCGAGCTCGGACAGGACCTCGGTGAGCGGCTCGCCACCGACCTGCTCGACCTCGATGACCTGAGCCAGGTGCGGTCCTTCGCCGAGCGGCGACTGGCCGAGGACGAGCCCCTGGACACGGTCGTGCACAACGCCGGCGCGCTGTTCGCCGAGAAGGCGATGACCGTCGACGGGCTGGAGCGCACCTACCAGAGCCACGTCGTCGCCCCGTTCCTCCTGACGAGCCTGCTGCTCCCGAAGCTGGCTGCTGCCGCCCCGAGCCGGGTGGTGACGGTCACCTCCGGCGGGATGTACAGCCAGAAGCTCGTCACCGCACGGGTGGACTCCCCCGGCGGGTACCGGGGCACGGTGGCCTACGCGCGGGCGAAGCGGGCCCAGGTCGTGCTGACCCGCGAGTGGGCCCGGCGCTTCGGTGACACCGGGATCGACTTCCACGTCGTCCACCCGGGCTGGGCCCTGACACCGGGGGTGGAGTCGTCGCTGCCGGGGTTCCGTCGCCTGACGGGTCCGTTCCTGCGGGATGCTGACGAGGGCGCCGACACCATCGTCTACCTCACCCTCAGCGAGGACCTCGAGGAGTCGGGACGGCTGTGGCACGACCGTCGTCCCCGTGGTGAGTACCGGTTGCCCTGGACCATCGCGGACCGCGGGGAGGCTGGGGAACTGTGGGCCCGGGTCTGCCGGGATGCCGGCGTCGAGCCGGTGGTGCCGAGCGTGGTCGGCTGACACGCGCGGCCGCTGATCCAGCCCGGACCGAGGCCCCGAACCTGGACGACCGGCCGCCGCTGCGGCCGACCACGACCACGACCCGGAGCGCCTCGTGCCCGACGCCCCCGTCCACCTCATCATCGGCGCGACCGGTGCCGCCGGTCGCGCGACCACCCACCGGCTCGCCGAGGCCGGTGCCACCCTCGCCATCGCCGGCCGTGACGCGGATGCGCTGCGCTCGCTCTCGGAGGAGACCGGTGCCTCCGTCCACACCCTGGACGCGCGGGACATCTCCGCGGTCGGGTCGGTGGTGGAGGCGGTGATCGAGGCGCACGGCCGGCTCGACGGGGTCGCGAACCTCGCCGGGTCCGTGCTGCTCAAGCCGGCCCACCTCACGACGCCCGAGGAGTTCCACGACACGATCGCCACCAACCTGACCTCGGCCTTCGCGGTGGTGCGCGCCGCCGCGCCGGCGATGCGTGCCGATGGTGGCGCGATCGTGCTGGCCAGCTCGGCGGCCGCCCAGATCGGCATCGCCAACCACGAGGCCATCGCCGCCGCCAAGGCCGGCATCATCGGGCTCGTCCGCTCGGCCGCCGCCACCTACGGCGCGAAGGGGGTCCGGGTCAACGCCGTGGCCCCTGGCCTGGTCGACGCCAAGATGACCGCACGGCTGGTCGGCAACGAGGCCCAGGCCGAGGCCAGCCGGAAGATGCACGTGCTCGGACGGCTCGGGACCGGCGAGGACATCGCTCGCGCGGTGACCTTCCTGCTGGATCCGGCCAACGACTGGATCACCGGGCAGGTGCTGGGTGTCGACGGCGGCCTCGGGCAGGTGCGCACACGGGGCTGAGCCGGGCGGCACGCCGCGGCGTCGAGGACCGTGCCAGTTGC
Organism: Nitriliruptoraceae bacterium; assembly: GCA_007131525.1. Taxonomy (GTDB): domain Bacteria; phylum Actinomycetota; class Nitriliruptoria; order Nitriliruptorales; family Nitriliruptoraceae; genus T1Sed10-7. Next base: position 9,221 of record SLQK01000290.1, read on the forward strand.
GGCGTCCGCTCGGGGAACCCCTCAGTCCGTCGGCAGGTCCTCGAGACGGACGTGCGCCACCCTGCGTCCGGCCTCGGTGAGCGCCGCGTGGTCGCCGGCCGCCTGCGCCCGCTTCAGCCGCGAGAAGCCGTAGGGCTTGCCGGGGATCTCGGCGTCCTCGGGGTCGTCGCCGACCATGATGAGGAACGCCGCCCGGTCACTGCCCCCC
>SLQK01000298.1 GCA_007131525.1 Nitriliruptoraceae bacterium
GGTCGAACACCTCCGACACCAGCTCCTGGGCACGGCGCTGGGCAGCCGACATCGGGCGCTCGACCGGGACCGTCGGGCGGTGGACCGGCGTCACCTCGGGCTCCACGGACGCCGGCGTCCCGGTGGCCCCGCCCGGCGCCTCGCTCCGTGCGGTCCCGTCCCGGGCGTCCTCGCCTGGCCCGAAGACCTCGACGACGATGCGACGGGCGGCCTCACGCGCATCCGTCGGCACGGCTGTTCCCTCCCGATCCGGGTCCCGACGGGGGCGGGACCACGACGTGGTCGGCGCCGCGACCACTCGGACGTGCCAACGGTACGGGGTGCTCGCCGCCGAGCCACGGAGCCGGCACCGGCCAGGTGGTGGTGACCCAGTACCGTGACGGTATGTGCGGACGCTTCCTCTCGCTGACCAGCCTGGACGACCTGGTCGACCATCTCAGGGTCGACGAGGTCGCCACCGATCCACTGCCGCCGCGCTACAACGTGGCCCCGTCGACGGAGATCTACGCCACGATCGACCGGGACGGCAGCCGGCGGCTCGGCCGCCTGCGGTGGGGGTTCCTGCCCTCCTGGGCGAAGAGCCAGCGCGGTGGCAGGCAACCGATCAACGCCCGTCTCGAGACCGTGGCGACCTCACGGATGTTCGCGAAGAGCTTCGCCCACCGCCGCTGCCTCATCCCGGCCGACGGCTTCTACGAGTGGCAGGAGGACCCCGAGGGGGGCCCGAAGCAGCCCTACCACCTCGCCGATCCCGATGGCTCGCCACTGGTGTTCGCGGGCATCTGGACCTCCTGGCGCGATCCCGAGGACGAGGCCGCCGATCCCGTGTTCTCCACCGCGATCGTGACCACCGAAGCGCGGGGCGCGATCGCCGACCTCCACCACCGCATGCCCGTGCTGCTCCCGACGACGCTGTGGGACGACTGGGCCGGCGCGACCGCCGAGGACGCCCCCCACCTGCTCGAGGCCGTGGCGGCCCTGGGTGCCCCGAGGCTGCGGGCCACCCCGATCGGCACACGGGTCAACAACGTCCGCAACGACGGCCCCGACCTGCTGGAGCCCGTCACGGACTGAGACGGCGGCACGGCAGGGGCCGCGGCGCCGGACGGGGTGGCGACGCCGGACCGCACCGGTGGCGGCCTACGCGGGCGGCGCGAGCTCCTCGACCCTGCGGAGGTCGTGCGGGTCGACACCGCCGTCCTCCGGCACCAGCAACCAGCTCGCGCCCTTGGGCAGACGCTTGGCCGTCAGGTCCACCGGCACCGGTGCGGACAACCTCCCCTGCCCCGCCAGCGCAGCAACCAGGGCGGGCAGGATCTCACCATGGGCACACACCACCAGCGCTGCGCCGCCCGGCAGCCGCTCGGCGGCGGCGTCCAGCGCTGCCCCGGCACGGGCACCGAGGTAGGCGGCGTCGGGCCAGCCGTCCCGGGATGCCAGCGGCACGGGTACCTCGGCGAGCCGCTCGTCGGTCAGCACGTCGAGCCCCAGCTCCTCGGCCATCGGCTCGAGGGTCGCACGACACCGCACCAACGGGCTGGCGAGGAGCCCGACGCGCGAGGGGTCACCTGCCAGGGGTCGCAGGCCACGTGCCGTGAGGGCGCCGTCGAGGTGGGCGAGCAGGGCGTGGGCCTGCCGACGTCCCCGCTCATCGAGCGGCCGGGCGCGGTCATCAGGCACCGTGCCGCGCGTCCCGGCCCAGGCGTGCCTGACGAGCAGGAGGGTCCCCGGCAGGTTCACGGTGCGGCCCCCTCGGCCACTCCTCGGGCGAGCTGCCAGCGGACGTCGTTGGCGAGCCGGGCGGCGTCACCGGCGCGCGCCGACAACCCGACCCCGTCGCAGCTGGCACCACCGAGGTGGATCCCTGCAGGACCCTGCTCCAGCAGGTGCCGGATCCGGTCCAGCTTGGCGTGGTGGCCGACCCCGTACTGCGGCAGCGCGTGCGGCCATCGCACGACGAGCCGCTCCCGGGCGGGGCCGAGCAGGCCCAGCGCGGCGCGCACCTCCTCGTCGACCCGGTCGGCGAGGTCGTCATCGGGCAGCGCGAGGGCCCGGTCGTCATCGACGCGACCGACCGACGCCCGGAGCACGAGCCGGGGGCGATCGGCCAGGTGGGGCCACTTGGTCGTGCTGATCGTGATGGCCTTGACCAACCGGTGCTCGCTGCGAGGGACCAGCACGCCGCTGGCCGCAGGCACCGCGGCGGCGTCACGACGGTCGTAGGCCAGGGCCACCACGCCGACCGAGGCGGTGCGGATGCCGGCGAGCTCCCGGGCCGCCTTCGGCCAGCCCGTCGCCAGCATCGCGGCGGCGGCGGCCGCCGGCACGGCGAGGACGACCGCGTCCACCAGCTCGGCGCGGTCGTCGAGGTGGAGGGCGAGGCCGTCGGCGGCGGCGGAGATCGCCCGGACCGGGCTGCCGGTCCGGACGCGGGGGCCGAGCTCGGCAGCGAGCCGGTCGACCACCCGGCCCAGCCCACCGCGCACCGTCAGGAACACGGGCCCGTCATCGTCGGCGGTCCGGGTGCGGTGGGCGGCCAGACCACGCAGCAGGGAGCGGTGCTGCTCGGCCGCGGCCCACACCGGGGGCAGGGTCGCCTGGGCGGAGAGCTGCCGGGCGTCGCCCGCGTAGACGCCGCCGAGCAGGGGTTCGACGAGCCGCTCCACGACCCTGGCACCGAACCGCTCCCCCACCAGGTCCGCCACGCTGCGGTCACCCGGTACGAAGCGACGGGGGCGCAGCGGCTCCGAGGCGATGAAGGCCAGGTCAGCCGGACCCAGCACGCCGCTGGCCGCGACCGAGCGCAGGTCGGTGGGGACACCGAACACGGTGCCGCTCGGCAGCGGCCGCAGCTGGCCTGCGAGCCAGAGCCGGACCGCACCCGTCGCCGGGTGCACGACGTCGGCCCCGAGACCGAGCTGCTCCAGCAGCTCCGGTCCGGCCCGCTGCCGGGCCAGCATCGCGTCGGCGCCGACGTCCAGGGGCCCCCCGTCGAAGGGCACCGTGGCGATCTGGCCGCCGAGCCGATCGGACGCCTCGTGCACGACCACCTCGGCGTCCGCACGCAGGTGCCAGGCCGTGGCCAGGCCGGTCAGCCCGCCACCGATCACCGCGACCCGGGGCACGCTCACCGGTCGGGACCCTCCTCGTCCCCGAGTTCGTGACCGGCGACGGTGGCGATGACCTCGGTGAGCAGGTCGAGCAGGCTCGCCCGCCCGAGGTCCACGGTGGTGAGCCGGCAGCCCAGCTCCTCGGCCAGCGCCAGCAGCTCCGGGTCGCCCCCGGTCCCGGGTGCGACCGGGCACTCGATCACGTCCCGGTGGCCGTGGACCTCCACCACCGAGCGCAGCGCGTCCGCCGCGGTCGGGGTCCGGGTGCTGCCACGCCAGGCGATCGACCGGGAGGCCAGCGCCACCCGGTCGGCGACCGCCTCGGCCACCTCCCGCAGGAACACCACGTCCCCCGGGTCGGCGTCGGCTCCCGGGTCCGGCGCGGTCAGCATCACGTGCGCACCGGTGCGGGCGCCGGGGGCGATCGCCGCCGCCAGGGCATCGGCCAGCGACGGGAGCGCGTGCCAGGACACGACCCCGGTGTAGGCCGGCAGGCTGGCCGAGCCCTCAGCGTGGAGCTCGACCGCGTGGGGCCAGGGCACCACCGACAGCCCGACGACCAGGGCAGCGTCGAGCCCCAGCCGCTCGGCGACATCGAGGTGGTCCTCGGCGTGCGTCGCGGTGACCCGGACCCCCGTGCGCTCCGACAGCGCACGGTCCAGCCCTCTCCCACCCAGCAGGGCGATCGCCAGCTCAGCGGTCATCGGCGGGCTCCTGGACCACGCCCTCGGCGTGGACCAGGTCGACGAGCTCAGCGAGGATGCCAGGGTCGGTGTCGGGCAGGACCCCGTGGCCGAGGTTGAACACGTGGTCGGGGCGGCCGCCCGCCCGGGCCAGCACGTCGCGGGCCCGCTCGGCCACCTGGTGGAACGGGCCAAGGCAGACGGCCGGTTCGAGGTTGCCCTGGAGACCGACGTGCTCGGGGACCCGCTGGCGGGCGAGGTCCAGCGGGGTCCGCCAGTCCACGCCGACGACGTCGGCGCCGGCGGCGGCCATCGCGCCGAGCAGCTCACCGGTGTCGACCCCGAAGTGGATCCGGGGGACGCCCATCCCCTCCAGCTCCTCGAGCACCCGGCGGCTGTGGGGCAGCACGAAGCGCTCGTAGTCCTGTGGCGCCAACGCACCAGCCCAGGAGTCGAACAGCTGGACGGCGCTGGCCCCCCGGGCGATCTGGCCCTGCAGGCTGCTCAGGGTGATCGACGCGAGCCGGTCCAGGAGCCGGTGCCAGGTCAGCTCGTCGGTGAACATCAGCGCCTTGGTGCGGGTGTAGGACCGGGAGGGCCCGCCCTCGATCAGGTAGCTGGCCAGCGTGAACGGGGCCCCGGCGAACCCGATCAGCGGCACGTCGAGCTCCGCGACCAGCAGCGACACCGTGTCCAGGACGTGGCGGAGGTCCTCCTCCGCGTCGAGGCGGCGGAGCCGACCGATGTCCTCGCTGGTGCGCAGCGGCCGGTCGATCACCGGGCCGATGCCGGGCTCGATGGTCACCTCGAGTCCGATCGCCTGGACCGGGGTGACGATGTCGGAGAACAGCACGGCGGCGTCCACGCCGTAGCGCCGCACCGGTTGCAGCGTCACCTCGGCAGCGAGCTCCGGGGTGTGCACGACCTCCTCGAAGCTGTGCCTGGCGCGGATCTCCCGGTACTCCGCCAGGGCCCGTCCGGCCTGCCGCATGAACCACACGGGCACGGTGTCGTGAGGTTCGCCACGACACGCTGCCAGGAACGGGGAACCGGTGTGACGAGCAGCGATGGCTGCCAGATCGGGCACGCGCGCACCTTCGGACCGGGGACTCAGCCGGAGCTGCCGGGACCGTACCGGGGTCGACCCCGACGTGGCCGTCGCCTCAGATCCGCACCGTGGTCGGGGGCGGCAACGGCTTGACGCACCGCACCTGCTCCTCGGTGCTGGTCCCGTAGCCGCGGGTGGCGAGTCCACCTTCGGTGTCGTCCTCCGGCTGCCGGTCCGCCATGATCTCCATCGCGGTGCACCGATGCCGACGGGCGACTCGCTCGGCCTCGCCGAGCAGGGCCCGCTCGATCCACCGCAGATCCGGTCCGTCGGGGACGCCCAGGAAGCTGATGCGGGCGACGGGACCATCGTGGGTGAGCCGGGGCACGACGGTGAGCGTGAGGACACCGACGGCCTCGCCGCCGCTGACAGCGACCAGCAGGTGGTCGGCGCCGGACCGGCTGAACCAGCGCAGCCGGGCCGCGGTCTCGTCATCGGGCAGGGTGTGGCCCAGCGCGCCGAGCAGCCGCCCGATGGCGGCGGCGTCGGCGGGCTCGGCCTTGCGTACCTGAAGCTGGTCCATAGCCACACCCTACGGTCGCGTTCCGGAGCCGTGGGCAGCACGGCCCGGCCGGATGGCCCCCGGTCCCGCGGACGCACCCACGACGCTCAAGCTGTCCTGTGGGACGCCGATGGGTGAGCTATGGACACCCACGACGGTTCCCGGGTCACCCGGCTCGCCACGGCGCTCACCGCCCCGGCGCGCCCGCCCGAGCCTGCCGCCCGGACGTGGACGATCCGTGTCTCGGCACTGCTCGCCCTGGGCGTCGGCCTGGTCTACCTGATCTGGCGCGCCACCTCGACGCTGCACCCCGAGGCGATGACGCTCTCGGTCGCGTTGCTGCTGCTGGAGGTGCACGCCTGGCTCGGCCTGGCGCTGTTCACCTTCTCACTGTGGGACGTGGACGGTGCCCCGCCGGTCCCCGGGCAGCTCCCCGACCTGAGCGTGGCCGTGCTGATCCCGACCTACAACGAACCCGCCGAGGTGCTCCTGCCCACCATCACCGCCGCCGTCGCGCTGGAACCGGCGCACCGGACCCTGGTGCTGGACGACGGGAAGCGGCCGGAGATCGCCCGTCTGGCGCGCCGGCTCGGGGCCGAGTACGTCACCCGCCCGGAGCACGTCGATGCCAAGGCGGGCAACCTCAACCATGCCCTCGCGCAGCTCGACGTCGAGCTGGTGGCGATCCTGGACGCCGACCACGTCGCCGCCCCGGGCTTCCTGCTGCGGACGATGCCGTACTTCGTCGACGAGGGCCTGGCGTTGGTCCAGACCCCCCAGGACTTCTACAACGAGGACTCCTTCGAGCACGTCGCGTCGCGACGATCCCGCCAGTCACGGCTGCTGTTCAGCGAACAGGCGGTGTTCTACCGGGAGATCCAGCCGGGGAAGAACCGCTGGGGTGCGGCCTTCTGGTGCGGGACGGGGGCTGTGGTCCGGACGGCCGCGTTGGCGTCGGTCGGCGGGGTGACGACCACCTCGGTGACCGAGGACATCCAGACCACGATCCGGATGCACCGCCGCGGGTGGCGCACGGTCTACCACGACGAGGTGCTGGCCCGTGGCCTGGCTGCAGCCACCTCGCAGCAGTACGCCCTGCAGCGTCACCGCTGGTGCGCCGGCGCGATGCAGGTGCTGCGCCAGGAGCTGCCGCTGACCGATCGCCGGCTCACGGTGCCGCAACGCCTGGCCTACGCGGCGACGCTGCTGGGCTGGTTCGACGCGGTGCGGCTGCTCGGGCTCCTGATCCTGCCCGTGGCGGTCCTCGCCACCGGCGCGTCGCCGATCGCTGCGCCGCTGCCGCTGTTCCTGCTGCTGTTCGTCACCTCGCTCGTGCTCCAGCAGCACGCCCTGTGGCGGCTCGCGCGGGGACGGATCCGGCCGGTCCCGACCGCGGTCTTCGAGCTGACGCGGCTGGAAGCGACCCTGCGGGCGATCGCCGCCGGCCTGTTCGAGCGGGACCTGCGCTTCGCGGTGACCCCGAAGGGCCGCAGCCGCAGCGACCAGCACGAGCGCCGGACCCGGATGCCGCTCCCCCGGCTGCTGACCATCCTCGCGGTCGCGCACGTGCTCGCGCTGGCGTGGTACGCGGCCTCGATGGCAGGGGTCACGCCGATGCGCTACTCGATCCCCGCTGTCGCCCACGGGGCGGCGTTCTGGGCCACCGTCAACGCCGGCCTGCTGGTCGCCGCGATCGCCCGGATCCGGTCCGCCCGTTTCGCCGACGACCGGCGGGCGAGTCACCGCTTCCCGACCACCGCCCGCGGCACCCTCGACGGCCACGAGGTCACCGTCGACGACCTGTCCCTGACCGGCGCGCAGGTGACCCTGGACGCGGCCTTCGCCCCAGCCGACGGATCGCAGGCCCCGCTCCGGCTCCAGCTGGCCGACGGGGTGGCGACCTTCGCCTGCGAGGTCCGCTCGGTCCGTGACGCCCCGGAGGGTCCGGGTGTGGTCCGGGTGGGCCTCGCCTTCCACCCGGGCCAGCTCGACCAGCAGGCCCGCCTCGCCCTGGGGCTGTTCCACGCTCCTGCCCTCGGGGCCCCAGCGCCGACCGCAGCGGCACCCGCGGAGCGCGAGGAGGCCGACGGCCGGCAGCGGGTGGCCAGCTGACGCGGGCGAGCTAGCGCCGTCGGCCCCGGATCACCGCGGCGTGCATGCCGTCGGTCACCTCGTGGGTGGGCTCGACCTCGACGTCCAGGAACCCGGCCGCTGCCAGTCCGGCGCGGTACTCGGCGAAGCTGAGAGCGCCCGAGATGCACCCGATCCAGCTGCCGCGTCGCGCCCGCTCGTCACCATCCAGGTCGTCATCGGCGACCACGTCGCTGATCGCGATCCGGCCACCCGGTCGCACGACCCGCGACAGCTCCCGGAACACCGCGGGCTTGTCGGTCGAGAGGTTGATGACGCAGTTGGACAGCACGACGTCGACCGCGCCGTCGGGCAGCGGGATCGCCTCGATCTCACCCGCCAGGAAGGTGACGTTCTCCGCGCCGTCGCTGGCGGCGTTCGCGCGGGCCAGCGCCAGCATCTCCTCGGTCATGTCGAGCCCGTAGGCGTGGCCCGAGGGGCCGACGCGGCGGGCGGACAGCAGGACGTCCAGGCCCGCGCCCGAGCCCAGGTCCAGCACGATCTCACCCGGTTGCAGCTCGGCGACGGAGGTGGGATCCCCGCAGCCGAGGGAGGCGGTCACTGCGGTGACCGGCAGGTCGGCCAGTACCGCGGTGTACCGACCAGCACCGAACCGGTCGCGTTCCGCCGGCGGCAGCACGCTGGCCGGGCCGGCTCCCGCCGGAGCGCAGCACCCGTCGGCCTCGGTGGCGGCTGCGGCGTACCGCGCCCGGACCTGTTCGCGTCGCTCAGCACCGTCCATCTCGCTCCCCTCCTTCGGTCTCAGGCGCAGCAGGGCGCCGGTGCCGGCCGGAGCCGGGCGCGCCAGGTCAGGGCCGGACGACGCACCCCGGCGTGGCGTGCCCGACGCCGCTGCCGGCGCAGCGCGACGGCGGCCCGGTGGTGCGCAGCCTGCCGCAGGTGCTCCTGGTGCCGCACGTGTGCTTCGAGGAGTAGCTGGTGATCCCGCATCGGTGGTCCTCCGCCTCGTCGACGATCGATACATAGATGCTTGTCGATACGTTGATGATGCCCGACATATCGACGCCTGTCTATATCTGGTACGCTCAGCGCACACGACCGCGACCGGAGGTCCGATGGAGGTCCGACGGATCGAGCCCTGCTGCGCCCCGATCACCGACGAGGCGCTGTCAGCCGAGCAATCGCAGGAGCTCGCTCGCGCCTTCAAGGTGCTCTCCGACCCGGTCCGGCTGCGGCTGCTGAGCCTGGCCACGGCCGCACCGACCGGTGAGATCCGGGCCGCGGACCTGGTCGCGCCCCTGGGTCGGAGTCAGCCGACCGTGAGCCACCACCTCTCGGTGCTGGCCGACGCAGGGCTGCTGCTGCGCGATCAGCGGGGCCGGGAGGCCTGGTTCCGGCCCGTGCACGAGCGCCTGGCCGTGCTCCGCGCCGCGCTCGGCGAGTGAGGGGTCGCCGGCGGGTGCAACTGGGAGGAGCCGGCCGATAAGCCGGATCCGGTCGGCCCGACTCAGCGCCGTTGCCCGCTGTTGCGCGACACCCCGTGTGAGCTGCGGATCGGTGTCAGGACTCGTCCCAGGCTTCCACCAGGAGCCACTCGTCCGGTTGGCACTCCTCGAGCGCTGTGACGAGTGGGATCGCGGCACGTGCCCGTACGGTGCAGCGCACCGGGTAGCCAGCGTTGGCTGAGAGCTGGAATGCGTCGCCCGCTTCGATGAGGGCCGTCAGCCAAGCAAGCCCACTGACGTCGGCCTGCCAGGTCGCCAGGCGAGCACCTCTCGGGTCCCCGTCGGCCGAGGGGGTGTCCCGGGCA